>QKCF01000394.1 GCA_003246935.1 Sunxiuqinia sp.
GATAGTCAAACAGAAGAAAACATCTCTCTTTAAACCGGAGCATCATGAGAATGAAAAAACAACTAATTACAGCAATTGCAGCCGCAACCATCGGTCTTTTCTCAGCTAGTGCTTTTGCGCAGGTTGAACTGCGTATGTCTTGGTGGGGTGGTAACGATCGTCACCAGGCAACATTGAAAGCGCTGGAAGAATTCCATAAACAAAATCCGGATATCACCGTCAAAGCAGAATATACCGGTTGGGACGGTCACCTCTCTCGCTTAACCACACAAATTGCAGGGAATACTGAACCAGATGTGATGCAAACTAACTGGAACTGGATGCCAATTTTCTCGAAAGACGGTAATGGTTTCTATGACATGAATACCTTAAAAAGCCAACTGCATTTAGAAAATTTCCCAGCCAGCGCGCTGGAAATGACAACCAACAAAGGCAAACTGAATGGTATTCCAATTTCAATGTCATCCCGTTTGTTTTTCTATAATGAAACCATGTGGAAAAAAGCTGGTTTAGAATATCCGAAAACATGGGAAGATTTATTAGCTGCCGGCGATGTGTTCAAAACTAAATTAGGCGAACAATATTACCCGTTAATTCTGGAACATCAGGATGCTTTTGCATTATTACGTTCTTATATGATCCAGAAACACAATAAAGATATTATTAACCCAGAAACAAACTTGTTGAATTATACCGATGATGAATGGAAAGAGTTCTTTGGTTTCTATCAACAACTGGTCGCAAAACACGTTATTCCATCCAGTAAATATTATGCTTCATTCGGCAAAGCAAACCTTTATGAAATGAAGCCTTGGATTAACGGTGAATTCGGTGGCGTCTATATGTGGGACTCGACTATTTCAAAATATGGTGACAACCTGCAACAACCGATGAAATTAGCATTGGCACCTTACCCAATGGTTTCTGGTGCGACCGATGCAGGTCTGTTCTATAAACCAGCGCAGTCTTTCTCGATTGGTCGCAATACAAAACACCCGGAAGAAGCCGCTAAGTTAGTGAATTTTATGATGAATGATCCGGTTGCCGTAGATACCTTGGGACTGACACGTGGTGTACCGCTGAGTAAAGCAGCTAAATCTGAGTTAGAAGCAAAAGGTATTTTGAAAGCGGATAATCTCAGTGTTGCCGGCATTGCACAGGCACAAGGTTTACCAATGAAACTGGTTGCATCACCTTATTTCGATAACCCACAATTAGTCGTCACATTCCTGGATGCGATTCAGTCGATTGACTATGGCAAAGGTAGTGTGGAATCAATTGCTGAAGAATTTCAGGCAAGTGGAAATCGCTTACTGAAAAAAGCAGCAAAATAATAAACAATCAATGCTGAAAATAAAAACGGACTCCTTTGATGAAGTCCGTTTTATTTCTTTGTTTGAAAACCTCAATTACTAAAAATAAATTTAAATCACAAAAAAGAAATGAGATTCCGATCAAATTAAAATAGTGTTTCACTTAGTATTATTGGCTTGTAAAATCAATCGTGACAAACCAAGGTGAAAAAATGAAAAAAACAATTCTATTAACTGCAACAGGATTAACTGCACTATTTTTGTCGTGTACCTCTCAGGCTGTAACCTTTGATTACCGCCACGAATTTAAACCTGAAGAAAGCATGAACGCAGATCGTGTTCTGATCTCTCATACCTTCGAAAATAATTTATCCATTAGCTCTGAAGCCAAATGGGGTGGTTATGCATCTGGTGATCGACCTTACGATGATTTAATTTCAAAAGGGAACGAACTGGGTGTTGGCTATAAATATAAGGTCAACGACAAATTTGACTTAGCGCCATCTGCCAGCATCGATTCAGGTAAAGATGCCTCAACCTATAAATTCAACCTGAAAGGCTCTTACAAACTGCCATACAATTTCTATATTGCTGAACGTTACCGTTATGGCCTTAAAGATAAAGTAGCGGCCAACACTTCAGAGCACTATCATCAATCAGATTTTTATCTTGGTTACACTTGGGAGCAGTTTAAATTTGAATACAACTTTGTATTCAAAAAGACAGATTACCAATCCTACAAAAACACCCATCGTGACTATGAACACAACTTCTGTATCCAATACAAAGTTGATTCACATTGGACACCATTTACTGAAATCGGCTATGTCCCTTACAAACCAACCGGTGGTGTCTATGGTGATGACTGGGAAGGTCGTTATCGTATTGGCGTGAAATATAACCTGTAATTTACACAGTAAATCACAAATTATATTTTCCGCAAAAAAACAAACCCGACTGATGTCGGGTTTGTTTTATAAGAAAGGATATTGAGAAAAACCGAGCTGTTCGGAAATATTCGCTGCAGCGATATGCAACAAGTGAACATAGTGCGTCAGTTCATCTTCATTAAAACGAATCGTTGGGAAAGAAATACTCAAGCCTGCAATCACGTGACCAAAGCGGTCATACACAGGCACACCAACACAACGCAGACCTTCTTCCTGCTCTTCTTTGTCTTCACTGAAGCCTTTTTCACGGACAGTCACTAACTCAGCCAGCAGTTCATCCGCGCTCATGTGTGTATTTGCAGTTTTGCGCTCATACACCACAGGTGCCAGGATCTCACGGACTTCCGCTTCATCCAGCCACGCCAACAATACTTTACCAATCGCTGTACTGTAGAGTGGGTTGCGACGACCAACGCGGGAATACATGCGCAGGTTATACATAGAATCGATTTTATGCAGATAAACGATGCTGTCGTCTTCCATAGTGCCGAGATGGATTGTTTCCTTTGTTTCTTTCGACAACATACGCATCTGCACATCAGCAATCCGGATCAAATCGACGTGCTGTAATGCTTTGGCCCCTAAATCAAACAATTTTAACGTCAGGGCATATTTATCGTTTTCGCCTTCCTGACGTACATAACCGAGTGATTTCATGGTTTGTAAAAAGCGGTAAACCGTGCTTTTTGACATCATGACGCGTTGTGATAACTCCGTCACGCCAATCTCATGATCTTCACCCAGTGCCTGCAAGATGCCGAATACTTTCAGCACCGAGGACACAGAGTCTTGCTGTTT
>QKCF01000398.1 GCA_003246935.1 Sunxiuqinia sp.
TACCGATTTAAAGAAATAAGAGGTTCCTTTTCCCAGCATCAGTTTTAAAAAGCCGGGTGTTCCCAGCAGGATATTTGCTTTGGTATGTTTTAAGATTTTGAGAACTTCACGAGCATCAGTCGGATTGGGAGTGTATGCGACTTTTACTCCTGTGATCAAAGGAAGAATGGTTAATACAGTGAATCCGAAGCTATGAAAAGGAGGTAAGAAGGCCATGAAAATCAAATTATTCTCAATTTGCACGCTCGAAAAAACCCCATGCAAATCAGCAGCAATGTTTTTATGGGTTAGAGGAACAGCCTTCGGCATCGCCTCGCTACCCGATGTAAACAGGATGACAGCTGTTTCATCCAATTGCTTATAAGACAGAAAAACTCTGGGAAATTTGGACGTAACGTAATCAATCCTTTAATTTTTGTGCTGATTCCTATTCTCGGTACTTCCTTTTCGAGCAGCACCAGCTTGCTTTTGACACTTTCCGATAATTGTTCTTCAATTTTGCTAATAAAAGTTCCAGCAGATAGAATTACGTCAACGTCAGCTGTTTTTATGCAATGTTCCAGCACTTTTTTGCCGACGGTCCAGTTGAGCATTACCGGAATTTTCCCGGCCATGTAGCTTGCGATGATAAGCATCGTGGTGCTTTGCAGTGCTGGCAGCATAATTCCTACATGGCTACCTTTCACCTTCTCCTTTATGATTTTTGAAATAACAGCAGCCTTTAACAGAAAATCTTTTCGGTTGGTACTGCCGAGCATCGCATCGAACGAAAAATAGTCTTTCTGATTTGTTGTGAAAGTATCCAGAAATTGCCAAAGGATATTTTTGTTTGGATCCACATTTATGTCTTCAAGTTTGGATAAAGGCTTATCCAGGTGCGAAGGTTTTAACTCTGATTCAGAAGTGAATTGCCCTGTAGCCACGAGATACAAGTCGCCAATGGTTTTAATGTCGTTGATTTGCGGTGATGAAAAGGAATCGAAGCAGTTTTCAATTTCGAACATGATCTCCACCAAATTGAGCGAATCAGCTCCCAAATCATTCATCAAATGAGAGTCAATACCCATTTTGTTTGGATCAACACCTGTTGCTGAGGCGACAATTGTTTTGATTTGTTCAAGAACGTCTGGTTGAAGAAATTCATCGTCAACAGGCAGTGCTGATGAAGAAAGATCCTCTTGTGATGTTTCTATTTGAGTTGGCGGTTTTTTCTTCGATGGGGGCAGGTAGAAAAAATGTTTCAGGAAAACCGGTTGTTCTTCACCATTACGATTATAGAATTCTTCCAGGCATGAATTAAATTCTTTACGTCCCTCTCGGGCTTTATCTTTCGCCGGAATCGTCAAGTCTTCAAATTCAAAAGTTACCTTCCGTCTGGGTAAAAAGAAAATTAAGTTAGCGAGTATGAAAAATATACCTTTCAGTAACTGAATAAAGAAATTAGGCGATTTCCCGGTCCATGCCTTTGACCACATGCTTCCCCATAGCCCCGTCATTCGTACGCCAACTATCCGTACGTCGTTGGGTACTCCGCAGGCAATTTTATGAGCCGATTGTTTGTTGAAAATCCGTTCATAACCCTGTGCGGCAATTTGGCCGCTCGGGTAAAGTAAGATGTTTTTGCCTCTGTTAAATCCTTTTAGCACTGAGCGGGTTACCTCGTTTAGTACTTTGATGTTACGGCTTCCCGATTCCAAGTTACTTACCCGAATGGCCCCCCAAGTCTTAAACATAGATTTTAGTAAGGGAATGTCGTAAAAGTCAGAAATGATGACTGGAATTGCTTTGGAATTTCGATAGATATGACACATTAAAAGAATCGGATCAATTAGAGCCTGATGGTTGGGTAATATAAAGACAGAAGAGGAATCATCCAGAATTTCGGAACCTCTGACTGTTACTTTATATCTTAATGAAAGAATTTTCCGAACGATGAACATCACAACCTTTACAAGTCGAATTATAATGGGAGAGTGGTTCTTCATGGTTTACGATTTGGTTAATGCGTTCTACATTAAGTTAGTTACAATTCTTCTTTTAATCTTCTATGTCAAAAAAATAGTCAGAATACCTTGAAATTAACTCGAAACTTCGCATATTATCAGCCTTATGAACTAGCTTTAAATATACTATAAACCGGAATCAAAGGGACAAATAGGGGAAAAAACTAATCTCAGAGATATCCATTAAACTTGAACAACCATGAATAACTCACCTCAGATGCCATTCAATTCAAATAAAGTCATCAACGCCTGGTGTTCTTACGACATTGCTAATTCGGCTTATAATCTTAGTATAGCTACCGTGTTATATCCAATTTTTTACCAAGAAGTTACGAAGCAGGCTTTCGGATCAGAGATGGTTGAATTTTTGGGGATAACGATTAAGAATACGGTACTGTATGAATACGCTATCGCTTTCGGATATTTTATCATCATCTTTTTAACACTGTCATTGTCCGGAATTGCGGATTTGGGTGGGTACCGGAAGCGTTTTATGCAAATGTTTACATTAATCGGGGCTTTGTCATGTATTGGATTGTTTGGTTTTAATGGAGAGAATATCGGTTTGGGAATAGGACTTCCTGCTTTGGCTGTTGTTGGCTTTGCTGGTTCTCTTGTCTACTACAATTCCTTTCTTCCTCTTATTGCAAGTCCGGACAGACATGACAAAATCAGTGCACGGGGATTCTCTTTTGGGTATGCAGGGAGTATGTTGTTGTTGATATTCAACTTATTTTCGATCGAAAAGTATGAGCTTTTTTGTTTTGCAGGAAAATTAGAAGCTATAAAATTTGCTTTCATTGAAGTTGGTATTTGGTGGCTGGCGATTTCTCAATTTGCTTTTTATTATTTGAGGGAAGAGCGAAGGAAAATTAAATTGGATACAAATATTTTGATGCGTGGATTTAAGGAGGTCGTTCGGGTTTTTAGTTTTATAAAGCAACATCAGGCGATGTATCGCTTTTTGTTGGCTTTCTTCTTCTTTAGTATGGGGGTTCAAACGATTATCATTATTGCCTCGCTGTTTGGAAGTGCCGAACTGGGAATAACAGGGGCAAAATTAATTATTACGATACTGATCATCCAGGTAGTCGCTATTTTGGGCGCAATCTTATTTGGCAAAGTATCGACTAAATACGGGAATAGAACTTCATTAATGTGGATGCTTTTCATTTGGATATTTGTATGTGGGTCAGCTTACTTCATACAGAACGAATATCAATTTTACGCCTTGGGAGCAATGGTTGGTTTGGTTATGGGGGGTATTCAGTCACAGGCTCGTTCAACATGGTCAAAACTGATTCCGTCAGGAGCGGTCGATACCGCTTCATACTTTACCTTTTATGATAGTACAGAAAAATTGGCCATTGTCTTTGGCATGCTCGGATTTGGAATGATTGAACACATTACAGGGAGTATGCGAAACAGCGCTTTATTGTTGTCTTCATTCTTTATAGTGAGTTTACTGATTATCTCGTTTACCCGACTAAAGACAGAATAATGTGAAATTTGGGGTGAAGGTTATTTCGAATTAAAGTTGTTAAAATTATTAAATGGGATTGGTATTACAGATTTATGTCAGAAAATAGTTACACTATTTGAATTTTCTTTGTCGCTTATAAATCGAATTGTAACAGAAGGGGAAAATTAAAAATCGTGACAGAATTCGAGACATTAGTTAAACTTTAAAAACACCCATTTGTTAATCTTTGAGAACTTTTTATAACATAAGGTCGGAATTAGCTAACACTACAAAATGGATAACTATTCTCAAGTAGGAAATCAGGAAATCGCCGCCGTTGATGAACTCTACCAGGATTATCTGAGAGATCCGGAAAGTATTGACGAGAGTTGGAGGCATTTTTTCAAAGGCTTTGAATTAGCGAGAAAAAACTATCAAAGCAAGTCGGAATTCTCAGGAAGTGATATTGATAAGGAGTTTGCAATTCTTAATCTGATCCACGGCTACCGTCAGCGTGGCCACTTATTCACGAAGACCAACCCAGTACGTGCCCGCCGTAAGTACAAACCTACCTTGGACATTGAAAATTTTGGCCTTGAGAAAAGTGACCTTGAAAAAGTATTCCAAGCGGGAAACAGCATTGGGATAGGACCAGCGAAACTGAAAGATATTGTTGCGCATTTGGAAGCTACTTATTGTAATTCCATCGGGGTCGAATATATGTATATCCGGCATCCGGAAATTGTCGACTGGATGCAGCAAAAGATGGAGAGCTCCAAAAACTCGCAGCCGTTTACGGATGAGAAAAGGAAACATATCTTTTATCACCTTAAAGTCGCTGTAGGTTTCGAAAGTTACATTCACAAAAAATTTGTCGGACAAAAACGCTTCTCGCTGGAGGGCGCAGAAAGTTTGATTCCCGCTTTGGATGCAGTTATCGAACATGGTGCTGAATTGGGGATCAGCGAATTCGTTGTCGGTATGGCGCACCGCGGACGGTTGAATGTACTGAGCAACATCATGAAGAAACCTTATGAGAATATCTTCAAAGAGTTCTACGGAACAGAATACGAGGAAGATATCATGATGGGTGATGTGAAATATCACCTTGGTTTCGAAAATGTGATTAAGACAGATGCCGGGAAAGATGTGAAATTGAGCCTTGTGCCAAACCCTTCGCATCTGGAGACCGTAGCCGCTTTGGTACAAGGTATGTCTCGTTCCCGGATTGATGAACTGTATAACCGCGACTACACAAAGGTTGCTCCAATTGTTATCCATGGCGATGCTGCTGTCGCAGCTCAAGGCATTGTGTACGAAATTACTCAGATGTCGCAGCTGAAAGGATACAAAACAGGTGGTTCAATTCATCTGGTAATTAATAACCAGGTTGGTTTCACCACGAATTATTTGGATGCCCGCTCAAGTACGTATAGTACCGACGTTGCAAAAGTAACTCGTTCACCGGTTTTCCACGTGAACGGAGATGATGTGGAAGCTTTGATTTACACTATCAAATTAGCAATGGAATACCGTCAGAAATTCAATTCTGATGTGTTTGTCGATATTTTGTGTTACCGTAAATATGGTCATAACGAAGGTGATGAACCTCGTTTCACACAACCGTTGTTGTACAAAGCCATCGCGAAACACAAGAATCCGCGTGATATTTATGCCGAAAAGCTTGTTTCGTTAGGCATTATGGCGAAAGAAAAAGTGAATGACGAGGTAATTGCATTCGATAATTACCTGGACGACATGTATCATGAGTCGGAAAAGATTGAGAAGCTGAAAATCAAAAAATTTCTGGTTCACGAATATGAAAAATTCCGTAAACCGGGAAAACTTGATTTTAGCAAGCGCATAGACACTAAAGTTGATCTGGACACTTTGCATCAATTAGGCGAGAAGTTAACTACTTTGCCATCTGATAAAGTTTTCTTCAATAAAGTAAACCGGATTATTTCTGACCGCAAAATGATGTTGTCGGATAATAAACTGGATTGGGCAATGGGTGAACTTTTGGCTTATGCCAGTTTATTGGCTGAAGGGCATCGGGTCCGCTTAAGCGGTCAGGACTGCGAACGCGGAACATTCGCTCACCGTCATGCAGCTTTTGTTGTTGAAGATATGGATGAGAAGTATTTCCCACTTAAAAATATTTCCGAAAAACAAGGACCTTTCAATGTCTATAATTCACACTTGTCAGAGTATGGTGTAATGGGCTTTGAATACGGTTATGCGATGGCTCAGCCCAATGCATTAACGATTTGGGAAGCTCAGTTTGGCGATTTTGCCAACGTAGCACAGGTTATCATAGACCAATACATCACTTCTGCTGAAGAAAAATGGGGATTAATGAATAACCTTGCTTTGTTCCTGCCTCACGGCTACGAAGGACAAGGACCGGAACACTCAAGCGCACGTTTGGAGCGTTTCCTAACACTGGCAGCAAACAATAATATGCAGGTTATTGTGCCAACTACACCAGATAACCTGTTCCACATGTTGCGTCGTCATATGCACTGGGAAACTCGCATGCCTTTAATTGTATTTACACCTAAAAGTTTGTTGCGTCATCCAATGGTGAGTTGTACACTGGATGATCTTGCAGAAGGTGGTTTCAGGGAAGTGATCGACGATGGAATAGTGAAACCTGCTCAGGTGAATCAGGTTGTTTTTACCAGTGGACGCTTATATTACGACTTGGTGAAAAAACGCAATGACGTTGGTGATAAATCAACTGCAATTGTGCGAATCGAGCAATTATATCCGCTTCCGGCTGAACAAATTGACGCAGTATTGGCTAAATACAAAAAAGCAAGGCGTGTAATTTGGGCCCAGGATGAACCGGAAAACATGGGAGCATGGCCATTTTTACAACGTAAACTGAGACATATTAATTTTGAGTTGGCGTCACGCCCTGAGAGTGGTACGCCTGCGGGAGGTTTGATGAAACAACACAACCTGCGCCTCGAAAAAATTATGAATAAAATATTTAGCGAGGAAGTTCTCGCATAAAAAAGACAATATCCCATGATAATAGAGATTAAGATACCTACCCCTGGTGAATCCATCACCGAGGTTGAGCTAGGTAAATGGCTCGTAGAAGATGGAAGTATCGTAGAAAAAAATGAAGAAGTTGCTGAAATTGAATCGGATAAAGCGACTTTGACACTTGTAGCCGAGGAATCGGGCAAGATTAGTTTTAAAGTTCAGGAAGGTGATACGGTAGAAGTTGGGGCACTTGCATGTACCATTGATACTGATGCTGCCGGAGCTCCCAAAGAAACTGTGCCAGCTGCTCCTGCAGTAGAGAAAAAAGAGGCTGCCCCGACTCCTAAAGCAGAGAAAGCTCCGGAAAAAGTGGCTGAAACAGATCATCCGAAAATCAAGACAACGGCTGTTGCTAAAGAAATGATGGATGAATACCATTTGTCGGTTGATGATATCATTTCAGGCTTACAACGAATAGGAAAGAAGGAAGTTGAAACGGTGATTAGTCAACCTACCGCAACTTCGGCTCCTGTTGCTGAAGCTTCCAAAAATTTGTTCTCGAGAGAAGAGAAACGAGAAAAAATGAGTATGCTTCGCCGTAAGCTGAGTCAACGTTTGGTTGCTGTGAAAAATGAAACAGCCATGTTGACTACATTCAATGAAGTAGATATGAGCCCGATTATGGAGCTGAGAAAAAATTATCAGCCTAAATTCGTTGAGAAACACGGCTTTAAGCTGGGCTTTATGTCATTCTTTACGAAAGCGGTGGCTGTTGCTGCTCAATTTCACCCAGCCGTTAATTCGATGATTGATGGTGATGAAATTATTGAACCTCAATTTGTAGACGTGGGTATCGCGGTTTCAACTCCCAAAGGTTTGATGGTGCCAATCGTTCGAAATGCTGAAAGCAAAAGTATTCCTGCAATTGAACTTGAAATTAAAGAGCTTGCAGAAAAGGCTAGAAATAAGAAGATTTCTATTGAGGAGTTAACAGGCGGAACCTTCACAATAACGAATGGTGGTACTTTCGGCTCTTTGTTGTCAACTCCAATCATTAATCCTCCGCAATCGGCTATTTTGGGAATGCACAACATTGTCGATCGCCCTATTGCTGTAGATGGACAGGTGGTTATCCGCCCAATGATGTACGTGGCCTTGTCATACGATCACCGTATAATTGATGGTAAAGACTCGGTCGGTTTCCTTGTTAAAGTGAAGACTTTACTTGAAAATCCGCAGTTATTACTGACGGAAGGAAAAGCACCGGAAGAATTGCTGTTGCAGATATAAGAAATTCAATTTGATTTGTGAAAGCAGGGTAGAGATTAATTCTACTCTGCTTTTTTGTTGAATGCCCCCGGCAGATAAGCGTTATTTCGTATGGAGTGGGAATAGTATTCATATTTGATTTATAATTATTTTATGGCAATTTTGTAGAGGCGTTGAAAATTCGCCTGTTTTAATCAGAAATTGACAGTAATTCATACATGGCAAAAGGCATACAATACAAGGCTGGAAAGATTCTCTTATATATCTTTCTTTGGAGCATTATAGCGATTGTCTTCCATTATGTTTTAATTGATTTAACCGGTGTGATGGATCGGTTTCAACTTCTGAAATTAATGTTTGCGATTATTGGAACTTTCTATTTAAACTATTTTGTTTTTATTCCAAGTCTCCTCTCAAAAAAGAAATTAAGTAGCTATTTTTTTTCTTTCTTAATGACCTTGGCAGGGGTGTTCTTCTTCATTTACCTTACTGAATTGCCTTTTTACGATCGTATTCCGTTCCCGTTTGATGAAAACATTAAAGGCAGCGGTTATTTAGTAATTCCGCCGCCAAGCCCGGTTGCTCTAAGTGTTGGCGTGGTGTTATTGAGCATCGTAGCATTTGCAGTGAGCACTGGTATTCGGGGAACACGAGAATGGTTTAAACAAGAAAATCAAATCAAAGAAATTGAGAATAAAAAGCTTATTGCAGAGTTATCGTATCTGAAAGCACAGATGAATCCTCATTTCTTTTTCAATACGCTAAATGGAATTTATGCATTGGCGAGGCAAAAATCGGATAAAACCCCCGATGTAATATTAATGTTGTCGGTACTGATGCGTTACGTAATTTATGATGCCAATGCTCCTAAAGTGCCCCTAAAAAAGGAGGTTGCACATATCCGGAATTTTATTGACTTGCAAAAAATGCGCTTATCCGAGATAGTTACTATTGATTACAAGGTGACAGGTAGTACCAATGAAATTCTTATTGAACCGCTTTTGTTTACGACTTTAGTTGAAAACGCTTTTAAGCATGGGATTGATTATACCAAAGAAAGTACAATAAAGATACATTTGGATATCAAGGATAAAGAGCTGAATTTCTACGTTTCGAACCCTATGGTGCAAGCTAAACGTGGAAAGACTGCAGATATTGAGGATGCCGGAATAGGATTGAATAATATTAAAAAGCGGCTTCAGCTGCTTTATCCGGGGCGTCACAGATTAATGATTGTTGAGAAAGATTCGATATATTCAGTGGAATTAAATTTAATACTCGAAAGATCTAACCATGAAATGTATAATAATTGATGATGAGCCCTTGGCTCAGCAAATAATTGAAGACTATATTACAAATATTCCCTTTTTGACTCTGGAGAAAAAGTGCAACTCAGTTTTTGAGGCATTGGAGGTACTCCAAAGAACACAAATCGACCTCATTTTCCTAGATATTCATCTTCCTAACGTTAATGGAGTTGAATTTATAAGCAGTTTGGATAATAAGCCTATGTTTATCTTTACAACTGCATATTCGGAATATGCGTTGGAGGCTTTCGATTTGAATGCAGTGGATTATTTATTGAAGCCGATCCCGTTCAAACGCTTTTTAAGAGCTGCGAATAAGGCTTATCAATTATTTTCGTCGACTACGAATAAGGTTAAGAAGGAAGAGCAGGTTGAGAGTACCGATTTGGAGCAGGACTTTATCATGGTGAAATCGGATTATAAATCGGTGAAAATTCAGCTGAGCCAAGTATTGTATATCGAAGGATTAAAGGACTACGTGAAGATTTACATTCAGAATGAAGATAAGCCGATTATTACGCTTAACTCCCTGAAAAAAATGGCCGACAGTTTACCGTCAAGCCATTTTTTAAGAGTTCATAAGTCTTTTATTATCAATACAAATAAGATCAAGTCTGTTACGAAGAACCGTATTATTATTCACGATCGCTGGATCCCGGTGGGGGATAATTACAAAAGCGATTTTCAAAGCTCTGTAATTAACCGTTTCACATTGTAAGTCTTAATTGAACTTACGTTGTTGGAACCAAAGATCTTTCAGCGAGAACCCTACTCGCAAACGAATATAGTTTTCTTGAATTAGGCGGTTCGATGTTGTTCCGAATGAGCCTAATTCAAACGCGCAGTCAACACGTGAACTTTGATTTCTGATTGGTAAGCCAAGTCCGAAGGTAAATACGTATTCTTCCAGTTGGTTTCCTTTAAGTTCCAGGTACGATTTGGAATATTTCCAACCAATGCGGTAGTTTACCTTTTTAAAGTAGCTATCCATAAAATTGGTGCTCGGTGTAAACTGTAATCCCAAGCGCAGGTATGGCGTGTTTTTAAGCTCTACACTTTTAACGTTATAGTCGTAATTCGCCCATTTTTGAAAGCCAGCGTCCAACAGGTACAAAAATTTATTATTGTCGTTTACGGCAAGACCAAAACCAAATTCTTCCGGAATCCTGAAATCCCCGTTATAATTGGTTTCATCCGCCATAATAGTACCACTCGAGTTGTAGGTTTGATTTTCTTGTTTGGTTACCAATTTTTGTTCCGGATTATAGATAGCACCAACTGAGATAGCGTACTTCTTAACTTTGAACTCGTACTGGGCACCAAATTCAAAATAGAAATTGTGGAAGAAGTTTGTTGTCTCATTGTAGATTGAAGTACTTCCTAAAGTTGTCAGGTTATGGTACTGTGTTTGCTTAACAGATCCGAACAAAAACGATGTTCTTGCACCGATGTGCAGATTGGGTAGCAAACTGTATGAAAGTCCTCCGTATGCACGGCTAATATCTCCAGAACCAATGATATTTAAAGGATACTCAGAATCGATAACTCCGTCGATACTGGCAGTACTGTTTATTTCATAGCCTGTTGAGCTAAAAGGATTCAACCCGATGTTTGCTGCAATTTTTGAATTAACACGAAAGCCTAACGAAAAATAACTAAAGTTTCCGGTGTTCAAATTTTGTGTTTCACCTTGAGACTTGAATTGCGAATATTTTCCTTCCAGCCCGGTATCGAAAATTACATTTAAACTATCAATGCCGTGATTTGATGCAGGGTTAAGAACGTTAACAAAGGTGCTTGAGCCCATGGCCACACCAGCCCCCCCCATTGCTGTATTTACCGCGTTTACCTGGGAACGCAATTCGCCTAAGCCATACATAGAGTAGGGCGATCGTGTATTGTTTTGAGCGACGACCGTTGTTGTATTAATAAACAAAGTTGCGAATGCCACTATAAAAGTATATTTAAGGCAATTGTATGACTTATTCATATTTTAAGAAATAGAGATTCAATTTAGTTTCTAATCCGTTTGCTCTGGAATCGGTAATGAAGAGGGTATTGGCTTCATAGCTTTGTGCAGATGATGGGAAACCGATTAATAAGCCTTCTGAGGTGTCAAAATAGTTTCCCTGCAATTGCTCCTTCAAGTAGTCACTAATATTTGCGAAATAGTAATATTCCCCGGTAACGGTATTCGAGATCAAACTAGCTGATACTGCAACTGTAGATCCTGAAGAGCTTGTAGTTGTAATGGCATCCCCCAAGTCGTTACGAAGATTGTTTGTTTCGTAGAAGTTTAAGGTAGATGGTAAATCTCTGAAGTTGTTTTGTAATGATGGCACCAAAATCAATTCAGCCCGGATTAATACACTCTCACCGTAGTCGTATATGGAGTTCATTGATGGGAAAGTTACTTTCGTATAAACGCCTGAACTACCTTGTATGTATGTAATATGACTTGTTTGTGATGATACAAGGTCTTCTCTTTGGTTGGTTAAACCTTCGAAATTTGTTCCCGATCTATCAGTTGTTACACCGTTGAAATCCTCATTACCGGAGCTAATCTCAAAGTCTGTTTCTTTGTCGCTTACGGTTGTTGTAACAGCGTATGTATAAAGCCGCATCTGAATATTATCGGTGTCAAAACCAAGAATCACGTTTGCATTTTCAGCGGGCGCAATTACAAATCCTTTGAGGTACTCATTA
>QKCF01000396.1 GCA_003246935.1 Sunxiuqinia sp.
AACAGGTACATCGGTTCCGGCCATGTGAGCCCGTTTGCCATTGACAAATAAGGTTCTAAGCTTGCTGTCCCGATCCAGTTGCGCCTTGTAAACATTTCCTTCAACCCGTTGCCAACCCGTAACTGGCACACCTCCACTAATCACTACTTTAGCATCTTTTGCGGCAGTAATTACGGTTGGTGATTCCGGGCTTCCTGAGTCTTCCACACCAAAAACCAACGGAGTGGCCAGCATGTAAGTACCTTCTTTCAGTATTATCTTGATCTCATCTTTTATTGGAGCATTTGCTGCTCTTAATTGCCGTGCTTTGAACTGCGCCGATTGTATTGATTTGAACGGTCGGGATTCAGTTCCCGGATTGTTGTCATTCCCGAGGGGCGAAACCCAGAGTTCTTTCGCCGATAGTGAAAAAGCCAGCAGAATTGCCAGTATGGATAAGGTTATTTTCATCGTTTTAGATTTGGTCTGGTCGGTTCGATTTATTTGATTTTTGCTTTTATCAGAATCGCGGAGGCTGGTGAAATTGAAATAGAAATTTCATTGTCAGAGATCGCTGAAGCCGGTAATTCCGCCCATTTCCCATTCCAGACTCCGTTTGGCTCAATGGATGCGCCACCTAAAGTTACACCGTCAGAACCTGCTGCGATATCGTTATTTTCCGATTTGAGTTCAATAAATTCTACTTGAGATCCAATTATTGATCGGTCAAGTTTCACTTTTATTTCCGCCTCACCAACGTTTTTATATTCTTTGTTGATTAGCGTTAAGAGTAAGGTTTCATTTTCATCAAGAGTGGCATAGGCTACAATATTTTGATTGGTAGAACTAGCAACCTCAACCGGAACAATATTCCCTTTACTCCCCATGCTAAACAGCTTCATCCCGTAAGCTAACGGCTTAGCCTCATATCCGTTAGCAGTAGAAGTAAAAGCCGAGTAGCGGCAGGTCAGGCGAATTGACCCGCCGGTTATATCCCCGGTATGAAAGTTTATTCCTGCGATACCATGAGACGCCCACCAATGCAGATAATCGAGTCCCCACAATGCCGATGCATAGCTATCGCTTACCCCTTTTAAACCGCTAAACCAATAGCTGTTTGTTTCAGAGAGTCGAACGCTGACAGGTCTGTCTTTGGTTACCGCCAACATGCCATTCAGAATATCCTGGTACGTTTGGTATGCTTCGGGAACCAACATCTTTTCCCTTGCAGAGTCCTGCTCAAAAGGGATAAGCTTTTCAACATCTTTTTCCTCCGGGTTTTGGTATGAGCAGCCAAATGGATAACTATGCTGAGTAGCCTGGATAAGCCGTCCTTTGGGAGCACCGAATTCATCGACTACCCTTTGCAGTTCTGATCTGGACCGGAAAATACCGCATCAGGGAAAACCTCTAAAATAGCATCGTAAATTGACTGCCACTTGGCAATTAATTCATCATCATCTTCGTAGTAAAAGGGTTCGTTGCCTATAGCGAAACTTTCTACGAGATCCTTGTAATTTTCGTAAATGATCGCAGCTGCAGACTTGGCTGCTTCTGGATCCCCGTCCTTCAATCGAAAAGAATAAATTACTTTAACATTGGCTGCTTTAGCAAATCTGAAAAAAGAATCAATATCTTCAGCTTTGGGTATCGGAATATTAGCAGCATCCACCGAGTTTCCCCCAATCCTTATATTTTCAACACCAATGGTCTTAATCATCTGCAAAAGAGCCTTATTATCCGGTCTGAAATAGTATGAACTGTCATCACCAGACAAGATGTCCTTCGTCTCGTAACTCAAGCCGAGCATATCGCCTGAGATTTCTTTCACTGCATTTTTTGTGGTTACCGTAATTGTCGTTTCCGGTTCCTTTGATTGCGAAATGCAAGAATTCGAAACGATCAAAAGAACAAAGATCGCGGTAACAATATATTGTGGTATTAAATTTCTCATTTTATATCGGCTTTATTATTTCTGTACTTATAGGATAATAACATTATTGATCTTTCAGACTACAGCATTCTCACACATTGATAACCTCATCATTATCAACCAAAATAAACAATATAAACTTCGTGGTGATTCCCTTACTCCTGCTATCGGAAGTAGAACTTATTACATGCTTCTACATTAAAAACGAAACACAATTTCTACCGATTGCCGTCAAAAGAGAATGATATGCAATTCCTCTTCACTTTTTAAATACGCAAATGAGTTTTAAGACCAACAGAGGGTACACTACACATCTATTCCTCTGCTGGTCTTTTATTTAATCAAATTATTCGGTGACAGTAATTACAACCGAAACAGAAGCACTTTTTATTTCTTTGTCCTTTGAGGAATTATAGATACTGATATTTGATTCCAACAAAGTTGCGGTATATACCCCTGCCGCGGAATAAATATATTCATACCGATCATTATAAGTCAGCGGGAACCCGAAATTTTCATTATCGCTTTCCGACGTAGGAATAACATGATTATCATCTCCAGGATAAATCACCGCATAGTCAGAACTACCACAGGATGAAAAATAGATCGCGTCACCCAGTTTTACCTCGAGCGATTCAACGTAAACGACTTCGTCATTGACCTCTTCCTTTATCTCAGTAATCAAGCAGGGGTCCGGAGTTTCTGGTACAACTCCCTCTTGACAGGAAAAAGTAATCGCTGATATCAGCATCAAAAAGATATATTTTATGACTTTCATAGTAAACAAGATTTTGATTAATAACCTGGGTTTTGTTTGAACTTTGGATTTTGATTTAAGTATGCTGGAGGAATCGGATAGAGCATTTGATTTTCTGAAAATCCTCCACTCTGAATAATCGAAAAATCCTGAGCATTCAAGGCCGAAATGGTTGGATCATACCAAAGTGTGCTGGTTACGATTTCCTGAACCTTATCCCATCCTCGTCGGCGTAGATCAAAAACGCCATGATGTTCGAAGCATAACTCCATATTTCTTTCCCAGAAGATCGAATCTCTCAGCTGATCTTTAGATCCAAAATCTGAAAGGTTATACAAATCGATCTGAGCCCTGTCCCTTACTTGATTAATATACCCCAGCGACTCAGTTGAAGGTCCGGATATTTCATTTTCGATTTCTGAAAGCATCAACAAAACATCGGCATAGCGCAACAATGGAAAGTCCTGAGGAAGATACCAACTGTTGTTTTCATAACCGTCTGGCAAGTTGAATTTTCCAACCCAGGCGTTGCCATAGCCGGTAGCGGTATAAGTATTGTTGTCAATAAGATCTAACCATTCTGTTGTAACATTATGATTATATCTCACTCCGCCATCAGACTCTTTATACTTTTTAACAAATTCTAGTGGGACACCAAACTGTGCTAACCATCCTTGTGGCGTTCCTGTATATTTTGCTGTCTCAGCTGAATTTGGAGGAACCATACGCGACAAGGTAAATAACTCGCCATCATTTGTTAAAGGATTATTTTGTATCGCATAAATTATTTCATCATTTAACTCATTCTCAACACTGAAAATATCCGGATAATTATTCAATAACTGATATTCTTCGGAAGAGACAATTTTCTCCAATAATGTTTTAGCATCGCTTAATTTTGAGGAATCATACAATGGATATCCATTCATTGTAAGATACACCTTTGCCAGAATCATTTCCGCAGCTCCTTTTGACATACGCCCCTCTTCACCCAAATTTGAATCAGCTGCATAATCGCTCTTTGTCGGAAGCAATTCTATTGCTTCAGTCAGATCCTGAACGATGAAATCATAGGTCTCTTGGATATCATCAGGGCGCTCAATAAAGAGTTCGTCCTCTTCTAAGCTAGCTTGCTCTGTCACAATCGGCATAGCGCCATAAAAACGAACCAAATCAAAATAAACCCAAGCTCTAAATGCTTTAGCTTCCCCTTCAACACGATCAAGTAATACCTGGTCCACACTTCCTTCCAGATTTGGTATCGAATTTATGGCCTGATTTGCCTGATTAATTACTTCCCACGCCCAATAAAAATTACGGCGAAACGAATCTCTGAAATCAGGAGAAAGTTGCCATGAATAATGGTCACCACCACCGCGTTCACTTCCGCCGCCGCGTTTGTTAAAACAGCCTTCTATGGAGTTGCAAAAAGTTAAATATTCATAGGCTCCATACCTCAAATGATAATAGCTAAACCGGGCATATATTCCATTAGAAACGAGGTCTAAATCTTCAAATGTTGCTGGGAAAGATGATTCTGCTAATTGGTCGTATGCTTCTTCTTCGAGGAAATCCTGACAAGACGTAGTCATGAGTACCAACAGAAAAATTACGGTACTGTATAATATTGATTTCTTTTTCATGTTCATGATAGTTTAGAATTATAATTTCATACACCGCTTAAAATGACAACTTAACTCCCAGTGTATATTTCTTGGCTATCGGATATGCACTGTTATCATAGCCTGCATTAAAAGCACTCCCCCCGAGTGAGGAAACGTCCGGGTTATATCCAGGATAGTCTGTAATCGTTAGTAAATTTTCCCCTGTAACATAAAATTTTGCGGATCTAAATATTTTAGATTTTTTAGGATTCAGATTATAACTCAGGGTTACCGACTTTAATCGAATGTATGAAGCATCGAAGATATTATTTGTATTTGTTTCCCATGGTTTAAGGGTTGTAGATGACGCTCCCGAAATACCTGCATATTTGGCATCGGTATTTGACGGTGTCCAGTAATCCCTCAAATACTCTTTTGATACGTTACTTGGAAATGTAACATCCATACCTAATAAATCTCCCCAATAGTCAATTTGCATGTCATTGCCAAACGAACCCTGAATGAAAAAATCAAGGTCTAAATTTTTATAGGAGAATTGGTTTGACAATCCAAGAATAGTTGTTGGCATTGACCTTCCGATATAGGTCTTATCATTGGCATCAAGGACATTGTCGCCATTAATATCTACGGCTTTGTATTGGCCAAGTAATCCGGTATTCGTTGTCGTGCTGTTATCAATTTCGTCCTGGCTCCATGTTCCATCATATACATAGCCCCATAGAAGACCTGCAGGTTTTCCTACTTCCATGCGTAATCCTAACTGGCTATCGCGACCACCCTGATCTCCTACAAACAGATATTCATTGTCTGACAGATCAAGAGGAGAAAGGTACATGAAGGTTGCATTCGCATTTATTTCCCAAGAGAATTTATCTCCCTGGAAAGGGGAAGCACTAACACTCAATTCTACCCCTTCGTTTTTCAATTTACCGACATTCATGTAAGCAATATCAAAACCGGTTGTTTTGGGAATTGCCCTCGGAATAATCGCATCAATTGTTTTTTTGTAATAGTAATCTCCTGAGAACCGAATCTTTCCATCCAGAACGCCAACATCAATCCCAACATCAAACTGAGCTGTTTTTTCCCATTTCAAATCGGGATTAGCAATTCGGGAAACATATGCAGTACTAACTACATCTCCGGCAGAGTTACCTCCAAATGAAGTTTTTATAGACTCTTCTGCGTTAAAACCAATGTTCTGATTGATATTCCAAAGTGCCTGTGACTGATACAACGGGATTTCGCCATTCCCGGTAAGTCCGTAGCTTATTCGCATTTTTAAATTACTGAAAGTATTCAGGTTCTTGATAAAGTCTTCCTGATCCATTCTCCAAGCAAAAGCCCCTGACGGGAAAAATCCCCACTTATTGCTTTTTGCAAAAACAGAAGAACCATCGGTTCGAAAGTTTCCTGAAATTAAATATTTGTCTTTAATATTGATGTTTGCCCTTCCGTAATACCCCAGAAGATTCTTTTTTGATTTGTTCGTACTTACAGTACGTTGCACATCAGTGGCTCCGGACATTCCCCAGATTCCCAAAGATGGTGAAGCAAAACCCTGTCCTCCCAATGTGGAACCTTCCACTAAATAATCCTGAATTTCGTATCCGGCCGTCGCTGATAAAGAAAGATCTTCACTCAAATCTTTCTGATAGGATAAATATCCACTTAAAATCAGGTTTGTAATTTTCCGGTTCACCACACTTCCAAGACCTCCGTATGCTTCTGCAGGATAATAATCAGCCGTTTGATAGCTGTCTAGTCTTTGATAAGTTCCATCGTAACTTCCGTTGAGAGTTAACTTCAAATCTTTATAAATCTGCCAATCTGCATTCAGACTAAGCATTATCCTGTCAACGTACTCTACATTCGTATTTTCTTTAGCTACAGCTACCGGGTTGGCCTGAGGGGTTTCGGCATAAACCAAGTCATTCAAATAACTCCCATCCTCATCATATACCGGTAAAAATGATGGGTATTTTAAAATATTCGCGATTAATCCGTTTTGCTCACCCGTTGCCATTTTATTGTTTTCAGTGTGTGAGAAAAATGTATTCGTACCTACGGTTATTTTATCGCTTAACTTTTGATCCAGATTAACCCGGAACCCAAATCGCTCAAAACCACTTTCAATAAGAATCCCCTCTTGGTTAAGATAGTTTCCGGAGATATAATATTTAGTCTTATCATTACTACCGGCAATCGACAAGTTCGTTGTGAACATAGGAGCTACCCGGAAAAGTAAATCCTGATAGTCGTAATTTTTAGCATTTGCCAGCGTAGGGTGGTAGATATCGCTTCCATCAAATATTTCGTCGTAACCTAACGTGCTTCGAAATTCACTAATCAGTTTTACCAACTCAGGACCTGTTGCAACATCAATTGTTTTAATCACCTCCTGCAACGAGTATCCCATATCCAAAGATATTCTTGGAGCACCTTTCCCTTTTTTTGTAGTTATCAAAATGACTCCGTTTGACCCCCTCGAGCCGTAAATTGAGGTAGCTGAAGCATCTTTTAAAATTTCTACAGATTGAATATCAGCCGGGTTTAGTGATGCCAATGGATTAGATGTCTGAAAATCACCGGACAATGAATAATCCGAATTGATAATAATGGGAATACCATCAATCACATAAAGTGGTTCCGATGCATTTGTGTACGAACTAACTCCCCGAATCCGAATATTCATGCCTCCGCCAGGCTCTCCGGAAGTAGATGATGCCATAACCCCCGACGCCATACCTTGCAAGGCCTGGTCTACCGAAGCAATTGTCTTACTTTCCAAGGCCTCTGACGAAATGCTGGAAACAGAACCCGTTAAATCGCTTTTTTTCATGGTACCATAACCGATCGCAACAACTTCTTCCAAACCGATTGTTTCTTCTTCTAACACAACATTGATTTGTGATTTTCCGGCAACCGGTATTTCCTGCGATTTCATACCAACAAATGAAATTTGAAGAATTGCATCAGCCGGAAGACTCAGAATTGTGTAATTTCCCTCGAAATCGGTAATTGTTCCATTGGTTGTTCCCTTTACCACAACCGTCACTCCAGGCAATGGATTTCCAGCAGTATCCGTCACCTTCCCCGATACAGTCTTGACCTGCTGTCCACTTGTTCCATTTGTATCTGTTGACAAAATAATTTGCCGTCCATTAATCTCATAATTAATTCCTGTTTTTTGAAGCACTTCATCAAGTACCCTTTGAATTGAAAGATCTTTAAAATCCCCCGATACTTTTTGGTCAACATCAATTTTTGCGCTGTAAAAAAAACGAAACTCAGATTGACTTTCGATCTTTCGGAGTACATCTTCAATTCGGACATCTTCGACGGTCATCGTAATCCGAGTTGACTGTGAATAGCTCTGCGAAGCCAAAGAGCTCATTACTGAAATCAGGACAATTAGGAATGTTAGTTTCATTTTCAATAAGTTTAGGTAGATCGATGACCATTGGCCATAAAAACCTCGTTTTATTTCCATAATTTTGTAAGGATTGGTTTAGTACTAGTTTTAATAAATCAATTTTCCAAAGAAGCAGGAAGGGCCATTTCTTGCTTCTTTTTTGGTTTAGCTTTTCATTGTAATTAGCATTTCACTTTAGATAGGTTTTCAAACTGTTACAATTAAGTTTACAAACTGCCAGGACCAAGCTGACACATCATTTAAGTTTTATTATTAGATTTATTTGATTTGAATAATTCTGGTTCGACTGTCGTATTCATAGTTCACCGGCGCTGATTTACACACCATATCCATCACCTCGTTTATTGACTCTCCTTCAATCGTACCCGAGAACCAAAGCCCGGTGAAATCGCTATCCGAAAATTCAATCTTGACATTATACCAGCGCTCCAGTTGTTTCATCATTTTGGGGAATGGTTCCCTTTTAAAAATCAAGCGACCTTGTCTCCACGACGTAAATACCTCGGTGTCCACACTTTGCTTGATAACTCGATCGTTCACGATTTTCACTTGTTCCCCTGGTTTCAAAATTTCCTTTTCGTCATGACGATCTGAAAATTCAATTACACCCCGCTCCAGGGTTGTCGAGAATCCTTCGCCGGGATAGGCATCAACGTTAAACGCTGTTCCCAGCACTTTAATGTTTCCATAGCGTGTATGAATATTAAAAGGGACTTTAGACTTAACAACATCAAAATAGGCTTCTCCTTCAAGCTCCACTTCTCTTCTTTTTGTAAAATCATTAGCAAACTTAATTGTCGAACCAGAGTTTAACCACACCTGCGATCCGTCAGGCATTGTCATCGAAGTTCTTGCTCCGTATGGTATTTCAACGGTCTGAAGCATCTCGGCTGTCACCTTAGAACGGGGATTTTGAAAAAACCAAATCGAAGTTATAATCAAACCAATGATTAAAATTGCGGCTACCCGAAGTCCAACAGAATAGAGCTTCAGCATTCTGCCCATCTTTTGCGTTTCGTCTGATAATATCTTTTGCTTGATTTTTTCAAGTAAGGTGGGATTCGCTTTTTCTGCTGTCTGATCACTATTAAAATAGGTCCACTCCTGCTCCATCATCCCGAAAATTGTTTTGTCATTCCTACGAAGTTTGACGAAATCGGAAAACCGGTCAAATTCGGCAGGCGATAAAATTGAATGGAGATATTTTTTGAATATTTTTTTCATGCTGTGTGCTCTTACATAAGTAATACACAGCAAACGAATCGATCCCTAAACAAAAATTGAAGAATTTTATAAAAAAAGATGAAAATAGAGGAGTGTCAACTCTCCGCCTTCACTCAGCCTATCCTTTAAAAATCTGATTGACTGACCTATATGATACTCTACTGTTTTGGTTGTAACCCCAAGACCCTCTGCAATTTCTTTATGCGACAATCCTTCAATCCTACTTTTCTTGAAAATTTCCTTTTGTTTTTCGGGTAGCTCTTCTACTGCTTGATCAATTTTTCGCTTTAGCTCATCGTACTCAAAATGCTGATATGATAAGTATTCCTCAGCTAAGGATGATTTAGCCAACCGATCCCTCATTTTCTGGTTATTCAATCGACTTCGCAATTCATTCAACAATAGATTCTGAGTAATGGTAAATATGTAAGCATTAAAGGTAGTCGTGCTTTTAATGTCTTTTCTGGTTCTCCAAACTTTTAGAAAAACCTCTTGAAGAATGTCGTCAATTCCATCATCGAATTTGAGGAAAGCTCTTGAGAAATTATATAATCGTGGATAATAGTGGTCAAACAATTCTTCAAGAGCCTGTTTATCCCCTTGTACTAATTTCTCGACTACAACACTATCGATATGAGACTTACCAGAATTCAAAAGAGGTAAAATAGTATGGTTTATTCGTTAATTTACGCTATAGCTCATTTGTAAAGATAATAGAATTCCAATTCATCCGAAAGATCGTTTCGTTCAATAAATAGTTTACCCGTGTTTATTGGTAAATGCGAGAGTAGATCAATTACCAAAGGTATGCTGATATTTATGATATTTTAAGTCAAGTGCTAGTATATGCAACAAAACCGGCTCTAAACATGGCGCAAGTTATTTCTATTATAGACTTATGCATCTTATTATATTCTTTTACGTAGAGTGAAATCAAGATCGTTAAGATGCTTCGTAATATCTCGTTCTTCAAACAATTGGAGATGGATTGGCATCAGATTACTAAGAGGTACGAATTCTCTGATTCTTGTACAAATTCTCTGGCTACTATTGGTCACGATAGGTACGGTAATATACACTTGCATTTAAATGTATTTGAATTATGAGAATGGTTACTAATCTGAAGTATCTGTTAGTACTGATGCTTCTAGTATTATGGGCATGTAAGGATACACCCTCCGGAGCCGGGGAACTCGTTCAGCCACAACAACAGGCTGATTATTCATCTGAAAATGACTATATCTTACCCAACCTTCCTCCTGTAAATGGATCCATCATACTGGAAGAAAAAGATACGATTTTACTTACAGGAGGCTTATTAACAAATTTGGTGAGTGAGAATTTTCAATCCGGGGACCAAAATTGGTATTGCTACCAGTTAAAACTGGCGAAATTGTATCCTGTGCATTTGCCAGATGCAGACACTTATGTCTCTTATTCGATTACCTTCAAGTTCTTTTCCGAACAGGATCTTGGTGTTGGTAATGAAGAATTCACGATACAATACCTGGACGGCATCCTGCCCTATTATAAGGCGATGAACCAGAATTATGCCACTGAAAAGAAAACAATCGCATTTTTAAATGGAGACAGGACATTTGATCCGTCACCGACATATGATACATACCGGGATAGTCAGATCCGGATAAGTTCAGGTGACCTCCAAATCACGAAATCAGGTGAATTATACCAGGTTGCTTTTGTTGGTGAAACAGAAACCGGCGAAACTGTGGTCTGTCGTTTTAACGATGCTCTATCGTTAAGTGAGGACAATTCTTTTGAAAGTAACGAGGAAGACTTTTCATTGATGCAGATACAGGAAAGCTACATCCAAAAAAACGAGAAATACTACAAGCTTGATGATGGACAAGTTTACTTTCCGAACAATTCACAGGAAAATACATTCAGGGTTCTGTTGCGTTCCGATCATAACTACTACAGGTATGAAAGCAATGGTGGTTCTATTGTTCCAGTTGGGAAACAAAATGCGATCATCTTGCAGTTCCAGCTTGAAAATTTTGATCAGTTTAAGCCTCGCACTTACCGAATTGTGCCTAGTGAGGTCAATACAGGCGCCGATTTTCAGTTTTTACCTACCGATCAAGTAACGAGTTTTCCAAACGACTCGCTTTGCATCGGCTTTTATCATCTCTCGGTGACCGAGGGAATCGAATGGATGTCGCAGGGGTACTCCGCAGGATTTACCGATTATTTTGTATTACAGTCAGGAGAACTCGAGGTTGTGATAGATTCTTCAGAGTACGAGATAACCGGAAGCTTTGTCGATAATAACGGCGACAACGTTATTGTGAAATTTAAGGCTACCTGGCATCCGGAACCGTTTCCGTTTTGATATTGAAATGCCCCACTGTCTTTGACAACTGCTCTTGATATTTCATCGGCATTCCGGCAGTTGTTTTTATATAACTTATCATCTAATTATGAAAACAAAATTAGTCAAAATCACTTTCAGCTTCATTTTCTCCGTTAGTGTATTTATGTCGCAAGTACAGGCTCAGCAAGTTCAGATTTTCAATGCTGAGAATTCCAGTTTGCCTCATAATCAGATCACTTCTATTGCAATTGATGCACAGGGAAATAAATGGTTTGGAACCTTTTATGGGGAAGTGGTAAAATTTGACGATGTATACTGGACCGTATATAACAGCACGAATTCTGGTTTACCTGGTGAGTATCAAATAAGTTCAATTGCGATTGATGCCCAGGATAACAAATGGATTGGAACCTCTTATACTCCAACCGGTGGGATTGGTGGAGGATTGGTGAAATTTGATAACACGAACTGGACTATTTATAAATACTCAAACTCCGGTTTGCGGAGTAATACGATTACAGCAATTGATATTGATAGCCTAGGAAATAAATGGATAGGAACCAGGAATGGAGGAGTGTCAAAATTTGATGATGTCAATTGGACGACCTATTTGCCGAATTTCAATATTTACGCGGTTAAAATCGATGGCAATGGGAACAAATGGGTTTCAACCATCAATTTAAACTATGAATCAGCAGTTTATAGGTTAAACAACACCAGTTTATCCAAATTCACCAGTTCAAATTCAGCTCTATTGCCCTATGATAATTACGTTAGTTCAATCGCAATTGATGAGGAGGGAAATAAATGGTTCGGCATAGGAGCAGGCTGGGATAGAGGCGAGGGAGGACTGGCAGTATTTGACGATGAAAATTGGTCATTTTATGACAATAAAAATTCCGGATTACCGAATAGTGTATATTCAATTGCTTTCGATAAACAAGGCAATAAATGGTTTGGAACCTCTGATTGGAGCCGGGGGGCACTTGTGAAATTTGATGGTACCACCTGGACCGTTTACAATAGTGCTAATTCCGATTTGCCAGATGACTACTTTGGGTCAATTGAGATCGATAACCTTGGGAATATATGGTTCACAACAGGGAATTCCGGCGTAGGAGTATTTAATGAAAATGGAATCACTACCGGGTCAGATGATCAACTAGCCAACAAGTCCGACGATTTTCTTATTTATCCCAATCCTGCCAACGATTTCATCACTGTTGAAGGATTACAATCCGGAACTTTAGAGATCTTCAGTTCGGCAGGAGCGATTATAGAAAGTTCTGAAGTGCAGGGAACGCCAACCAAAGTCGATATTTCAAATCTACCGGTTGGGTTTTATACAGTTCGGTTTACGACAGCCGATAACATTACTGCAAATAAATTTCATAAAAAATAAATAGACAATGTAAGGCAGTCAACTGCATAAAATTCATAAAATAAGTTTCACCTAAAATCTCAAAGTCATGAAAACAAATCTTAACCTTTTAGTTAGCACTTTAATGGTGCTGTTCTCTATGTTTGCATGCGAACAAGATGTTCTGGATTCAGGATCCGATATTGCTAATCTTAAACGTGCCAATAACGGTATGATTAAGTCCTACGACAACACGATGGTCTTAACGTGGAATAAAGCTCTTAGCACTGCCATCGATAACAAAAAGGCAGCCCCGGAAGAGTCGAGGATTTACGCGATGGTTTCAATTGCCGCACACGATGCCCTGAACAATGTCGTTCCAAAATATGAAACTTATGCTATGGACAACAGCTGGAACGACGGAAAACTCTTGTCGAAGAAAACTATTGCAGCCGTAGCTGATGCCGCTGTGTCAACGGCTGCCCACGATGTTCTGGT
>QKCF01000146.1 GCA_003246935.1 Sunxiuqinia sp.
ATGTGGCTCGAAAGTTGAATGATTTCGGGGAAAGTTTCCATGTCGTACACCGGGGCATAGGTGTGTGCTTCGGTTTTCATTTCCTCGTAACACAGCTTCACTTCGTGGAGTGAGCTTGCTGTAGCCCCTGAAATATATTCGCGAACAATCGGAAAAGCACTCCACATGGCAAAACCTTTAAAAGCCAAAATGATTTCAACACCGGCACGTTTGGATACCGATTGAATCAATTCGAGGTTTTTGCGTAATAGTGATTCTTCCAATACATAACAAGGTGAAGGTATTTCAGGAAATTCAACTTTCATCGTCATTTTTGTTTTTACGTTTCGGGGACGAAATTAATAAATATTGAATGTATAAAACAAAGGCCATTGAACACAGTTGCATGAACAACCGATTTCAATGGCCTCGATATTGTTTAAAGAAAGGGGCGTTAAAGCACGCGCTTCAACTCTTCTTCCAGATCTTTGTATAATTCAGGAGTTGCTGCGACTAAAGGCAAGCGAACTTTTGACGTGGCTTTACCCATAATCTCCATCAAGGCTTTAATACCGGCCGGGTTACCTTCGCGGAAGAGCAGCTTGAACAGATCAACCATCTGCAGGTGCAACTCACGGGCTTCGTTCAATTTTCCTTCCAGCGAGAAGCGTACCAGATCAGCTAATTGCTTTGGAAGTGCGTTGGAGGCAACCGAAATTACACCAATACCGCCAATTGCAATAATCGGCAATGCCAGCACATCGTCTCCCGAAATAACTTCAAAATGCTCAGGTCCGTGTTTGACCATCCGTGCAACTTGCGACGATTCGCCTGACGCTTCTTTAATGGCAATAACGTTCGGGCATGCCTTGGCAATAGCAACCGAAGTCGCTGATTCCATATTAACTCCGGTGCGCGATGGTACGTTGTACAATACAACCGGAACAGGACATGCCTGGGCAACTAGTTTGTAATGTTCAATCAGGCCAGCTTGTGCCGGACGATTGTAATATGGTGTTACGCTTAAGATTCCGTCGATTCCGTTAAAGTCGGTAGCTTCAATTGCTTTGATTACTTTAACCGGATCGTTGCCACCCATCCCCAGCATAACCGGAACACGCTTATTAACCTTCGCTTTAATGCATTTGATGACTTCAAGTTGTTCTTCTGCAGTTAAAGTCGGAGTCTCTGCTGTTGTTCCCAATGCTACCAGATAGTCTGTGCCCGAAGTAATTTGTTCTTCGACAAGTGCCTCCAGAGCATTGAAATCAATTGATAAGTCTTCTTTGAACGGAGTGATTAGAGCCACTCCGGCGCCTTTAAAAAGGTGTTCCATTTTAATTTTAATTTATCTCATTTAAATAATGAATCAACTGTTCTGCCAAATAATAGGCATCTCTACGTTTACTGACGTCGACACTGAAATCAAAGAAATCCGGTGTTGCCAGGCTCCAGCCGGCTTTAAATGTTGCAGCCGACATGGCTCTTACAATTAGAACCGGGAGCTTGTCAGATAAACTGATATCGATTAAGAGATCAAATTTCTCATTGATGAATTCAGTGACGGCCGGATTTTTAGGTGTTCCGAAGAATGAAAAATCCCTGTTGCTGAAGGTTATCTCCCGCGATTCCGTTGAATAACAGATCGCTTTATGCCGGATTTGATGATCCTGCAAATATTTTTTCAGCATTTCAAAAGCAGCCCGGTCATTCTCATTCCAAATAATTCCAACAGAATTGGCTTTGTTTAAATTGACGAATATTTTGCTGCGTTTTCTGGACTTTTCGATGCTCCCCAGCCGCCAGTAAACTAATTTGCTTTTTAATCCCATAATGACGTGCGCAAAAATAAGAATTTGTTTCTGAATAGAACTTCTTTCCTTAAAAAGTAATCTCAAAAAACAGGGCGAATTGATAATTTGAAAGCAATGATGGATTTATGCTTTGAAATTTAAATTGAATTGCACTGAATGTGATTATTCTATCATTTTAAGAAATTCATCTTCCGAAATAATCGGAATACCCAATTTCTCAACTTTTTCAAGCTTTGAAGGGCCTACATTACTGCCTCCGAGCAAGTAGGACGTTTTCTTCGAGATTGAACCAACACTTTTGCCGCCGTTCTTTTCGATTAAATCTTTCAGCTCGTCGCGCGAGTGTTTTTCAAATGTTCCCGAAATAACAATGCTCAGTCCTTCCAATTTTTGACTGCGACCTTCCAGTACCGATTCGTGCAGCTCAAATTGAAGGCCTTGCGCTTTTAAGCGATTGACCAGTTCTCGGTTACGTTCATCCTGGAAAAAGGTGATAACGCTCTCTGCGATCCTGCCTCCAATTTCGTCTATATTGGTAAGATTCTCGAGTGTTGCGTTCTCGATAGCTTCAATGCTGACCAACTTTTGAGCCAATTTTTTGGCGACAGTTTCACCAACAAAGCGAATTCCCAAAGCGAAAAGTACACGTTCGAACGGTACATTTTTAGACTCCTGCAGGCTGCTGAGAATTCGGTCTGCAGATTTCTCGCCCATACGATCCAACGGAATTAGTTGTTCAGCTTTCAATTCGTACAAATCGGCAATGTTGTGGATCAATCCCTGTTGGTACAACAGTTCGATGGTTTCTTGTCCTAGTCCGTCAATGTCCATTGCCCGGCGACTGATGAAGTGTTCAATCTTGCCTTTAATTTGCGGCGGACACCCTATTTCGTTGGGGCAGTAGTGGGCTGCTTCTCCTTCTTTTCGGATGAGCGGTGTTCCACACTCCGGGCATTCGTGGATGAACTCAACCTTTTGTGCATCGGCCTTACGCAAGCTGTCATTTACATCAACAATCTTGGGAATGATTTCACCACCTTTTTCAACGTAAACAACATCTTCGAGGTGCAGATCGAGCTTATTAATAATGTCAGCATTGTGTAGCGAAGCTCTTTTTACGATGGTTCCGGCCAGCAGGACAGGAGTGAGGTTGGCTACCGGTGTAACAGCTCCTGTTCGGCCTACCTGGAAACTAACCGACTCGAGCGTTGTGCTTACTTGTTCTGCTTTAAACTTGTAAGCAACTGCCCAGCGTGGTGACTTGGCCGTAAATCCCAGGTTACTTTGCACTTTGCGTGAATTCACTTTAATCACGATACCATCGGTTGCAACCGGAAGATTAAAGCGTTCGGTATCCCAGTATTTAATGAAGTCAACCACTTCATTGATGTCAGCACACTTTTTCGTGTGTTCCGATATTTTGAAGCCCCATCTTTTTGCATGTTGCAGGCTTTCGTAGTGGCCGTCGTCCGGTAGATTTTCACCCAACAGGTAGTAGACGTAGGAATCGAGCTTACGCTTGGCAACTTCGGCGGCATTCTGCATCTTGATTGTTCCCGATGCTGCATTCCTTGGATTTGCAAAGGGCATTTCTCCGATTTCCTCACGGGCCTGGTTCAACTCGGCAAACACCGCAAAGGGAAGTAATATTTCACCACGCATCTCAAAGCTGGCGGGGTAGTCAGCACCTTTTAGCTTTAACGGAATGCTGCGTATTGTACGTACGTTGGCCGTAATATCGTCTCCCTTTTCACCATCACCTCGGGTTACGGCACGAGCTAGTGCTCCGTTTTCGTAAATCAGGCTCACGGATGTTCCGTCAAATTTCAACTCGCAAACAAATTCATACGATTCGTCAGTTAGCTTTTGAATCCGCTGATCGAAATCAAACAATTCCGCCTCAGAATAGCTGTTTGATAAGGACAACATCGGGTATTGATGCTTTACTTGCACGAATTCCTGGTTAAGGTCGCTGCCAACGCGTTGTGTTGGAGAGTTGGGATCGAAAAATTGCGGGAATTCGGTTTCCAGTTTTTCCAATTCTTTCAGTTTCATATCGAACTCGTAATCGCTGATCGTTGGATTAGAAAGCACATAGTATTGATAGTTATACTCTTCCAGCTCGTGGCGGAGAGTGTCAATTTTATCTTTAGCCTGGTCTAAATTCATTGAATGTAAAATTTGCCCTAAAATACAAAATCACTTTAGTCTGAAAGGAGAACTTTCGCATAAACTTTCAGAAGCTAAATATGTTTTGGAAAGAGAAGGAAATGTGAAAAATTCTTTGCCCTCGAGGTGATGTTTGACAGCTTACATCTCTTTAAAAATTCATTTATTTGCAGTTCACATTCATTTTTAAAACAGAAATAAAAAATAAAACATGAAACGTATTATTTCCACTCCGAATGCCCCGGCCGCAATCGGTCCTTACAGCCAGGCAATTGAAGTAAACGGAACGCTTTATATTTCAGGTCAGATTCCGGTTGATCCTGCAATTGGTAAAGTTGTTGAAGGTGGTATTACCGAACAAACCACGCAGGTGATGAAAAATATTGAAGCTATTTTGACTGAAGCCGGTTATACGTTTGCTGATGTTGTAAAATCGACTTGTTTGTTGAGCGATATGGCCAACTTTAAAGCCATGAACGAAGTGTACGGTGGTTGTTATCCTGAGAATCCTCCTGCGCGTGCTGCCTTTGCTGTAAAAGAGTTGCCATTGGGTGTTTTAGTCGAGATTGAGACAGTTGCTGTAAAGTAATCTTACAGTCAAAAAATAAATTAGGGAAGGAGTTGCTGCGGTAGCTCCTATTTTTTTTCGTGTATTAAAGGGAGTTTAACAGTAAAACAGCTTCCTCTTCCATATTCCGATTCAACTTCAATTTCGGCCTGTAATGTCTCAGCCAATCCCTTACAGATAGAAAGGCCTAAACCGAACCCATTGGACACTTCATCGTCACGATGGTAGTGTTTAAACCGGTTAAAAATCAAAGGAATGATTTCTGCCTTAATTCCAACTCCTGTGTCCACAATGCTAATCTGCAGGTTTTTTCCATGCTTTTCTGCACGCAAGCGAATAGTTCCCTCTTGGGTAAACTTTACTGCATTGTCGATTAAGTTATACAGAATTTGGTTCAGGTAATCCGGATCTGTTTCAAAATTGAGTCCAGTACAGGTCGGGGAAATTTCGAGCTCAAAGCTTAACCCTTTAATGGATAAAGCTGATTTTGGAGAGCTGTAAGTGTGGCTTATTCTGCGTAAGAAATCATTAAGCGAAACTATGCGAAAGTTCGGCTCGAGCATTTTCTCCTGAATTTTAGAAACCTCCAGAATATTATTGATGATTTTAAGCAGCAGGTCACTGTTGTGGTTAATTTGATCGATATACATTTGGCGTGTTTCGTCGCTGGCTTCATCTTCGATCAATAATTGGCTGAAACCCACAATTCCGTTTAAGGGTGTGCGAATTTCGTGCGATGTGTTTGAAATAAAGGTGGATTTAAGGCGGTCGGCTTTTTCTGCTTGCTCTTTGGCTCGCTTTAAATCATCCAGCAATTTGTTCTTTTTTCGAATTTCCTGCGTAATAAGTAAATACAAAAAGATGGAGGTGCTGATAACGTAAAACCATCCTTTGTATGTTTGTATGTTTGTTATAAAGTCCGAGTCATCCGATATCGATTTAATAAATAAATCAGAAAAGAGGATCCATAAAAAGCCGATACAAAAATAGATTGATGTTATTTTTAATGCGCTTTTCATGCTGTTTGCCGGATTTTGTATTAAGGATACTGAAAATATTTGAGACGTGATGTTAAATGTACAATATTTTATTGAAAATGGTCTAACCCGTGAAACACCGGTTCCGGAGTTTCGGGATTCGCAGCGTGTTTTGATCTATGAAGTTATCCGCATAATAGATGGCCAAGTGCTTTTCCTTCCCGATCATTATGCGCGGTTCCATCGTTCCTGTGAATTATTGCATGTTCCGGTTTTTGAAACACCAAAGGAGTTTGAAAGTCAGCTGTATCAGCTTATTGAAGCGAATCTTCTTAAAAATGGAAATGTTAAGGTTGAATTATTTACAAAACTGGACGGGAGTCAGTTGATGAGGATGTTTGTAGTACCTCATCAATATCCAAGCGAAGAACAATACCGGGTAGGAGTGTTGGTTGGTTTGTTGCATGCCGAGCGAGAGAATCCGCAAGCTAAAGCAGCACAGCTGTCGGTTCGTGAAATGGCCAACCGGGCAATTGCCGAGCATAATTGGTACGAGGTTTTGCTGGTCGACCGTAATGATTGCATCACGGAGGGGAGTCGCTCGAATGTGTTCTTTTGGCGTGACGGGGCTTTTTATACGGCCAGATCCGAAAAGGTGTTGGGCGGTATAACCCGAAAGAAAATAATTGAATGTATCCATAATTTAGGCTTGACTCTTATCGAGACTGACATCTCGACGAAAGAATTAGCAACGTTTGATGCAGCGTTTATCAGCGGTACATCGCCTAAAATTTTACCAATAGCCCAAGTTGAATCGGTTTCCTATGGAGTCGAAAATAAAGCACTGCGAAATCTGATGAAAGCATTTGATCAGCTCATTCAGGGGTCGCTGAAGAAAGTAGATTAGCCTGTTCCTGCAATTGTGTGAACGATCCAAACGTTTTGGCTATGACCAGGAACATGACTCTAGAATTTTGGAACCAGAAACTTGAAGCTGATTTAAATTAATTGTATTGAATGTCAAAAATACAGTTGATCACAGGCTCGTTTGGTGGCTAATGGCTATATTTGTAGGATTCGCCCGCGAGGCGGATCAATCGAAAAAACGAAACAAAAACAACTGAATTCAAACTATTATGGCTGAATTTATTTATCAAAAACCTTTCCCAATTAAAAAAGATACAACCGAGTATCGGTTGCTGACTAAAGACTATGTTTCTACCGTTGAATTCGACGGGCGTAAAATTTTGAAAGTAGCTCCTGAAGCTTTGGAGTTGCTGGCAAAAGAAGCAATTGCAGATGTGTCGTTCTACCTGCGCGCTGCTCACCTTGAGAAGCTGCGTTCTATTTTGGACGATCCTGAAGCAACCGATAATGATAAGTTTGTTGCTCACACCATGTTGGCTAACCAAGTAGTTGCCGCCGAAGGTGAGTTGCCTACCTGCCAGGATACAGGTACTGCTATCGTAATTGGTAAAAAAGGTGAAAACGTGTATACCGGGGCGAATGATGCTCTTTACCTGTCGAAAGGTGTATACGACACGTACAAAGACCGTAACCTGCGTTATTCGCAAGTGGTGCCTTTGACCATGCTGGAAGAAAAAAATACAGGTAGTAACCTTCCTGCTCAAATCGACCTTTATGCAGAAGAAGGTAACAGGTACGAGTTCATGTTTATCACTAAAGGTGGTGGCTCGGGTAACAAAACTTACTTGTACCAGCAAACAAAGGCTTTGTTGACAGAAGAAGCGTTGACAAAATTCATCAAAGAAAAAATCAGAGACCTTGGTACTTCTGCATGTCCTCCTTACCACTTAGCATTGGTAATTGGCGGTACTTCGGCAGAAGCTACGTTGGCTGCTGTTAAAAAAGCGTCAACAGGTTATTTCGATCACCTGCCAACTGAAGGAAACGAAGGTGGCCAGGCTTTCCGCGATTTGGAGTGGGAAGAAAAAGTATTGAAGATCTGTCGTGAAAGCGGAATCGGCGCCCAATTCGGAGGTAAATACTTTGTTCACGATGTTCGTGTAATCCGTATGCCACGTCACGCTGCATCATGTCCGGTAGGTTTGGGTGTGAGCTGTAGCGCCGACCGTAACATCAAAGCAAAAATCACTGAAGATGGTATCTTCCTGGAACAATTGGAGAAAAACCCACGTCGTTTCTTGCCTGAGGCTGCTCCTGAAATGGCACCTGCAGTAAATATCGATTTGGATCGTCCGATGGAAGAAGTATTGGCAGAATTGACAAAATACCCGATCAAAACCCGTCTGAACCTGAGCGGAACATTAATCGTAGCACGTGACATCGCTCACGCTCAAATCAAGAAGATTGTTGATTCAGGAAAACCAATGCCTGAATACTTCCAGAAATACCCGGTTTACTATGCCGGACCTGCTAAAACTCCGCAAGGAATGGCTTCAGGTAGCTTCGGACCAACAACTGCAGGACGTATGGACCCTTATGTTGATCAGTTCCAAAGCATGGGCGGATCAATGATTATGGTGGCCAAAGGTAACCGCTCAAAAGTAGTTACTGAGGCTTGTAAAAAACATGGCGGTTTCTACCTGGGTTCAATCGGTGGACCCGCTGCAATCCTGGCGAAAGAAAGTATCAAGTCGGTTGAAGTGGTTGACTTTCCGGAATTGGGAATGGAAGCAGTTCGTAAGATCCGCATTGAAAACTTCCCTGCATTCATTATTGTTGATGATAAAGGAAACGACTTCTTCGAAAGTCTGTAATTATCACTCTTTGAAAGAACTAGTTTCGATCAAAATAGAGGAAGCTTCAGTTTGACTGGAGCTTCTTTTTTTATACCTGAGTTTTCTGTGCGAATCGTTTGGCGCCTATATCTTTTCTGCGATCATTTGACTCAATCCTGCATCCAACTCTTTTCGTTGAATATGCTTAAACCCGGCAGAAGTTAGCATCTCTGTAACTTCTTTTTCAGTGAAGCAATCGCCCCCATCTGTACCGACCAACATGTTTATTGAAAAAATTGCTCCCGATGTTGGTTCAGTCCGATCATTGTTCATGATCCAATCCTGAATAATAATCTGTCCATTGCTGTTTAAAGCCTTGAAACATTTCTTGATTAGCTGCTGATTCGTTTCTAATGGATTGCTGTGAATGACTGCCGACAGAAAGACCAGATCGAATCCTTCGGGTAAATCGTCTTTTGTATAATTGCCGGTATATGTTTTGATTTTGCCCCCGAAACCTTCTTTTTCAATAAACTCATTCGTAATGGGTACAACATTCGGCAAGTCGAACACAGTTGCTTTAATTTCCGGTTCTCGGTTAATAAACTCCATGGAATAGGCTCCGGAGCCTCCACCAACATCCAACAGCGCTTTTACGCCGGAAAGATCGATGTCCGCCAATTGTTGGGGCGCTTGTTTGATTGCTCTGTCGTGCATAGCGGAAATAAAAGCAGTGAGCCAATCTTCTCCCCGGGCGTTGATCTCAGAAGAGTGGGCAGGAGTACCGGTTTTTACAACCTCTGTTAAATGGCTCCAAGTGTTCCACAAATGATTCGAATGCATCAGACCTGCTTGGTAGCGTGGGCTTTTCTTTGATAGAAAATTGAAACTGTCAGCTGTATTAAAGAATAACTGGTCTTGTTTCTCAAGGAAACCTAAAGATGTTAGTGCATTCAGTAAACGATCACAGGCATGTTCGTTCAACTGAAGCGTTTGTGCAAGTTGCTTGCTTGTGATACCTGACTCTTCGATATTCGTGAAAATATCAAGTTCGAAACCAGTCAATAAAATTCTGCTCCTTTGAAACGAATAAACGAGTTCTTTGATTGCTAATGGATCCATTGTTTCGATTTTAAAGTTGTCTCAGATTCGTTGTTTGAAAGAAGCGCTTCCCTAAATTTCTTAAATTATATTGAAAAGGAATCTGTTTCCACGGATAATTTTGGCTTGATAAAAAAAATGGCGGCTTAGAGAATCCCCTAAGCCGCCATTTTTAGCTTGCTGTATTTCTATCTATAAAACCTCGCTTCGTAGGTGCTTTGGTTCCTCACGCCGTCTTCGACGGTTAGCTTTAGCTCGTGACTTTTGCCTAGCTGAAGTCGCGTTTCATCAAAGTAATATTCAATCAGGTTGTTTTTGCCGTCGTACTCAAACAGTACCCATTGACCGTCAATCTCGCCCCGATAACTGTCAACGCCCGACAGATCATCCATGATCTTGAAGCTGACTTTGCGGCGGTCGGTCAGTGAGCTGTAGTTTTGAATGTTGATCGGTGTTATGGTTGGTGCTTCGGTGTCGGTTGCAATGGCAAAAGTCCCCAACTGCCGAACCTTGCTTTCAACCCAGCCGTTGGTATATTTCCCTCCCATGCTATATTTTTTGCCGGTTTTGGGGTCAAGGGCAACAATCAAAGCTTTCGAATTGAGTGCAATCGGTAGGTTTTCAGCTTTAATTTTTAAATCGTACGATTGATGTACCGGTACATCCGATTCGTGCAATTGAATACGTTTGCTAAATAAATCTTTGGTAGCAGGTAGTTCTTTGTAATCCAAAATGAAGTTGGAGTAGAACGTCCCCGCTTTCATGTCGGCTTGTATATCCGGCTTTTCAAGTTTAAACTCTTCGGCGTAATGTACAGGTATTCCTGAAGGTTGAGCAGCGGGAGTAATCGTTGTTTTGCCTTGTATCGTAAAATTCAGGCGGCTGGTATTTCCGTAAACATCTTTTACCAGGTAACTGATGTCGTAGTTCTTCCCTGGTTCAATTTCAATCTTGCCCTGGTTTTCTCGAACCACGTAGTTGTTTAGCTGATTCCCATCTTCAATCCAGTTTTTCTGATAACGGCTATGCTTGTTGTTCAGGTAAGTGTAATCGATGTAGCTATTGATGTAACGATTCTGGTCGAAGTTCAGCTCATTTAATTTGAAGTTGTAAATCAGTTTGCCGTTTACCGACAGGCAGATCTCGTAAATTCCGCATTTGCTCCAGCTGCCATTTAGGTAATCGAGACCTTTTAGTCCAAATCCAATTTCTCCACCTGCCGTAATTGTTGGGTTGCTTTTTAGGTGATATTCCCCGTCATATTGGACCAAATCGAATGGTTTTTGAGTTGCACTTCCGTTAATGTGCGCTCCGTTTGAAAGCGGGTACAACATTAACGACATCAACTTCGGTGGCAGATCATCTTTAATGTCGAAGTTGAAGAGCTGCGGGTTGATCGGATTTTGCGTTTTGCTGTCACGAATTTCAAAGTGTAGGTGTGGGCCGCCTGAGCTTCCGGAGTTGCCACTGTAAGCGATCAACTCACCTTGTTTGAATTGAAACTTTCCTCTCGGGACCGTGATATCGATATCGAATGACTGATCCTGATACTGGATATTGCGTGCATATTTTGCCAGATCGTCACGCAGTCTGCTTAAATGACCGTATACGGTAGTGTAACCATTAGGGTGGTCAATGTACAGCGCAGTCCCAAATCCCCATGGCGATATTTTGATGCGCGAAACCACTCCATCGGCAGGAGCATAAACCGGAAGTCCCGTTTTGCCCTGCGTCTTAATGTCGATTCCCGTGTGAAAATGGTTCGATCGAAGTTCCCCGAAATTACCCGCCAATAACATTGGAATTTTTACCGGAGGTTCAAAATAATCGGCCTTAATCGTCGGGTTATAGAGGTAGTTGAGTAAGAAAAACAGGAGCGTAAAAAGAAAATATTTCATAAAATGTAATATTGTAAATGTTGTTTCTGATTGATGGATAGACCGGAATTTTTAGCTAACCGGTTGATCCGTTTGTTGTTTCTGTGTGCCTTGTTTCGTGCTATTGACATGGCATGTTGATAACATTTTTTCTCAGTTTCATGCTATTCAACAAATAAACCTATCTTCGTATAATGAATTGGGCAAAAATATTATTTTTGTCCGGGAAAGTATACAAAAATGACCGGGGAAGATCAACTTTTACTGGAGATCAACTTTTACTGGACGATTTTAAGGCAAAATTAAGGCTACTGATGAAACGCCATACGAACCTGAAGGAAGAACGTCAGGTGATGGCAGCCAGGATCGCCGAAATGGAACAAACGATTGCCGAATTGAAAAGTGAAAATGATGAGCTGGTTAAAAAGTATAACGATCTCAAGATGGCTAAAGCTTTATCAGTTGGTGACGACGATAAAAAAATGGTAAAGCAACGCATCAATAAAATAGTGCGGGAAATTGATAAGTGTATTGCTCAGTTGAATGTGTAGTCAATACATGGAAGGATGACAGATAAGCTTTCAATAAATATTAATATCAACGGACGTATTTATCCGTTGAAGATTGACCGAAACGAAGAAGAAGAGGCGAGGATTCGGAAAGCTGCAAAGATGATTAATGACATCATTCTGGAGTACAAAAAAAAGTACGTCAACCAGGATTCGCAGGATTTTTTGGCCATGACTGCCTTTCAGTTTGTGCTGAAGAACCTGGAAATGCAGAACGAGGCTGACGAATCGCCTATCGTTGAGGAAATACGATTATTGGACGAGCAACTGAGCGACTTTTTGTCATTGAACGAATAAAATACAATATATCGATAGCCCGCTATTGATTTATTTTCAGCTATTTTTAATGGCTGAAAGTAAATTGATTAGTGGGCTTTCATTTTAATTATTAGTAATACTAAAAAAATGGGAATATTATACGCAATTTCTGGTTTCCTGCTGGGTAGCGTTTTATCTTACTTTTTGTGGGATAAGGCAATCAACGGCAAGAAACGTAAAATACTCAGCGAGGCTGAAGCCGAAGGTGAGGTAATCAAGAAGGATAAGATCCTGCAGGCAAAAGAAAAATTTCTGCAATTAAAGTCTGAACACGAAAAGTACATCAACGAGAAAAACAATAAAATTGGTGCTCTCGAAAACAAAGTGAAACAGAAAGAGACCAGTTTTTTGCAGAGTAAAAACGATTTCCAACGCACTGTAAAGGAGTTTGAAACGGAAAAGCGCAATGTGGAAACCATTCGCGAAAATCTGACAGCTCAAATTAACTTAGTTCAGCAAAAAGAGGAAGATCTGGACAAGCTGCATCGTCAGAAAGTAGAGCAACTGGAAGCTATTTCCGGTTTGTCCGCAGAAGAAGCAAAATCTCAATTGGTTGAATCGTTGAAAAACGAAGCGAAGACCGAGGCTATGTCTTACATCAACGAGATAATGGAAGAGGCTAAACTGACTGCGAATAAGGAAGCTAAGAAGGTTGTTGTTAAAACAATCCAGCGTGTTGCTACCGAAACTGCAATTGAGAATGCTGTAACCATCTTCCACATTGAGAGCGACGAAATCAAAGGTCGTATCATTGGTCGTGAAGGCCGTAACATCCGTGCATTGGAAGCTGCCACAGGTGTCGAAATTATCGTTGATGATACACCTGAAGCAATTGTACTTTCAGGGTTCGATCCTGTACGCCGTGAGATTGCGCGTTTAGCGTTGCACCAACTGGTAACAGACGGTCGTATTCACCCTGCCCGGATTGAAGAGGTTGTGGGTAAAGTGAAAAAGCAGATTGAAGAAGAAATTATCGAAACCGGTAAGCGCACGACAATCGACTTGGGTATCCATGGTTTGCATCCTGAGTTGATTCGTTTAATCGGTAAAATGAAATACCGTTCATCGTACGGTCAAAACTTGTTGCAGCACTCGCGCGAGGTTGCTAACCTTTGTGCTATCATGGCTACAGAATTGGGCTTGAACCCTAAATGGGCAAAACGTGCCGGTCTGTTGCACGATATTGGTAAAGTGCCGGATGATGAGCCGGAATTGCCACACGCAGTGTTAGGTATGAAGCTGGCTGAGAAATACAAAGAAAAGCCGGATATCTGCAATGCAATTGGTGCTCACCACGACGAGGTTGAAATGCAATCGTTGCTGGCACCTATCGTTCAGGTTTGTGA
>QKCF01000154.1 GCA_003246935.1 Sunxiuqinia sp.
TGCGGATGCTGACTTTACCCGTGCCAAAATGTGGGTAGCCCGAATTTTTCAGGCTGTAGCCGAAAATGGAATTCCTCATTTCACTTGCTTGAATGTGAATATCCCTAAGGGCGAAGTTCGCGGTATTGAAGTGTGTCGCCAGGCTGCCGGTAAATGGGTCGAGGAAATGGAAAAACGTACCGACCCGCATCAAAAGGACTATTACTGGTTAAGCGGTTACTACAAGAATTTTGAACCGGATACCCCCGGAACCGATATGCACGCCCTGGAAAATCAACGCGTGTCTGTTGTGCCTGTAACAGTTGACATGACCTGCTACAACACATTAGAAAAAATGAATAACTGGCGGTTTTAAATTGAACTTAGATGAAAACGAATCGCAATAAATTATCCTATGGATTTTTCCCGGGTTTGATTTTACCACTTGTTGTTTTTGCCGTAATATATTTTTTTAGTAAGCAGGAAGTTACGTTGACAGAATATATACAAACCTTGTGGCACCTGGGGGCTTTATTGAAAATATTGAGTTTGTGCGTCCTGCCAAACTTGTTCTTGTTCCTGATTTTTTATCGGATAAAATATGACTTGGCAGCCCGTGGGGTGATTATGGCAACTTTAATTTATGCCTTTCTGGTAATGATTTCAAAAGTGGTGTAATAACCTAACCGAGGTTTCTAAGGATCCAAAAGGAAACAATTATTGTCAGCACCATATATATAGCTTTTGTTCCGTATAAGGTTTTTCTGATGTACAATAATTTATTGGTTGGATTCTTTATTAGGTCTAAGATTGCGCCGAAAAGAATATAGGGAAGCATAATCACAAACAGAGGATTAAAATTCCAGGCTCCTGTTATATCACGATGGAGAAGGTGATATATAGCTCGCTGGGATCCACAGCCGGCACATTTAAATCCAGTCAATAGTTTAAAGGGGCACGAAGGAAAGTGATTTGTTGTTTCCGGGTAGTTTATAAGGATAAACACACAACAAACAAAAATCACTATCCATTTAATCTTAATTTGCCAAGAAACCTGCCGCAACACCTAAGATCATTAAAATGAAATAAATAACAATGCCTGCTATTCCAATAAAGAAACCTATTTTAGTCCATTTGCCGGCTTCGCTAGAGGATCTTTGTGCGCCCTCAATATCTCCGGCATAAAATCGAGACTCAACTTTGGCTGCATTGACGATTCCCGCAATGCCGAAGGGCAGACAGCAGAAAATCGTAACTAGTATTGATTCAACCAACCATGATTTTGGAGGTCGTTGGTTTGGGGTTTGGTTTTCCATACGGTTTGAATTAGAAAATAGGTAAAAATTAATATGAGGTGAATTTACGTTTTTCAATAAGTTAAACAAATAAATTCTTTGATTAAAAAAGCAGTTTTCTCGGTATTAATGATGATGTAGTCTGCATATTGTTGTTGTGTTATGGCACTTTCAACTTTTAAAATTACTTTTGGAAGTTTTCTTGCACAAGCGCTATATGAAATACTTCTTTATTGCCGGCGAAGCGTCGGGTGACTTACATGCATCAAATTTGGTTCGGGAATTGGTAAAGTCAGATCCTGATGCCGATGTCCGTGGCTTTGGTGGTGATCTGATGGAGCAAGCGGGAATGAAACTTTATAAGCATTATCGTGAAATGGCTTTTATGGGTTTTATTCCGGTATTAATGCACTTGCGCACTATCCAAAGGAATTTTCGCCTATGTGAGGATCGCTTGTTGGAGTTCAATCCCGATGTGTTGATCTTAGTCGATTATCCCGGTTTTAATTTGCGGATTGCTGAATTTGCCAAATTGGTTGGTATTCGGGTGTATTATTATATATCCCCGAAAGTTTGGGCTTGGAAGTCGGGACGGGTGAAAAAAATCCGCGAGTTGGTGGATGAGATGTTTACGATCTTTCCGTTTGAGACGGAGTTTTATGCCAAGCATGATTATCACAACGTGAATTTTATTGGCAACCCTGTGATGGATGCTGTTGAGGGAAGAAAAGTTGATAAAACATTCAAGCAATTTTGCGACGAGAATAACCTGTCGGACAAACCGATCCTGGCCTTAGTCCCGGGGAGCCGCATGCAGGAAATCAAATCGCTTTTGCCCCGAATGTTGAAAGCAGTCAATTCAATTACCTCGCACCAGGTTGTCGTTACTGCTGCACCGGGTATTCCGGATCATGTTTATATTGGCTTAGTGTCTGGTTATCATGTCAATGTTTTGCGCGATAAAACCTACGAAGTTTTGCAGATGGCAGATGCAGCGGTGTTGGCCTCGGGAACGGTCACTCTGGAGACGGCCGTGCTTGGTTGTCCTCAGGTTGTATGTTACCGAATGGCTGGTGGCGCTTTGTTTTTTGCCATTGGTAAATTTGTCTTGAATATTAAGTGGGTATCGTTGGTGAATATTATATTGCAACGAACTGCCGTGAAGGAGTTGTTGCAGCATCATTGCAATGCAGGCAACATTAAAAAGGAGTTGAACCGGATTTTGGATGATGCGGCTTATCGCCAGCGAATAAAAGACAGCTATCAGGAATTGAATGAGAAATTGAGTGGTCCGGGCGCATCCGAGCGTGCTGCTCAATTGATCATTGAAAAGCTTCGTTCGTAACAGGTCATGTGTTAACTTTTCTGAATGGCATTTTTCTGTGGCGACAATGCTTGGCTGCCAAAAGACAATTCTTAATTTCGTGAGCAAATAAATTTGTTGTTGCCTCGTTATCATTGTTAAGTATTGCGACATTTCCGGCCATCTGACCGGGCAACCGTGATGATAAGACAACTACGACAACATCTAAAATCAACCCGCAAGCTATGTATAGTCTGTTTCGGAAAGAAATTACCAGCTTTTTTGGATCTATTACCGGTTATTTAGTTGCTTTTGTTTTTCTGATTGCCAATGGGCTTTTTTTGTGGGTTTTCCCCGGAAACTATAATTTGTTGGAAAACGGATATGCGTCGCTAGGTCCGTATTTTTCACTCGCACCGTGGATTTTCTTATTCTTGATTCCTGCATTGACCATGCGTTTGTTTGCCGAGGAAAAACGATTGGGAACCCTGGAGATTTTAATTACCCGTCCCTATTCGCTTTTGCAATTGGTTTGGGCAAAATATTTGGCGGGCTTGTTTTTGGTTGTTGTTTCGCTAGCACCAACATTCATCTATTTTTATTCAATCTACAGTTTGGGTACCCCCGTCGGTAACTGGGACAACGGCGCAGCCTGGGGATCTTTCATTGGCCTGTTCCTGTTAGCTGCACTTTATGTGGCTTTAGGACTTTTATCATCGTCGCTAACCGATAACCCGGTGTTTGCGTTCATTACAGCGCTGTTTTTCTGCTTCTTTTTTTATTCGGGTTTCGACTTCGTGGCTGCAATGAATCTTCCTGTGAATGTAAAGGCTTTCTTTAGCAATCTGGGCATTAGTGCGCATTACGACTCGGTTAGTCGCGGGGTAGTCGATTCACGCGATGTGTTGTATTTTGTATTGGTAACCGGTTTTGTATTGGTTATCACAAGCCTGCTTCTGAGGCGTAAACAGCAACGAGTGAAAAAGCAGTTGAAGAAAACAGCTATACTTGTTGCGGTGATTGTTGTTTTGTCGGCCATTGGTTCGAACTGGTTTTTTCGGATCGACCTGACTACTGAAAAAAGATATAGTCTTTCCGCAGTTTCTAAAGAGATGTTATCCAAGCTGGATGCTCCGATCAAAGTTGATCTGTATCTGGATGGCGATTTGCCTCCCGGTTTTCGTCAGTTGCAACAAGCAGTTGAGGAGAAGGTGCAGGATATGGATGCCTGGGCTGCTCAGCGGGTTCAGTCGGAG
>QKCF01000036.1 GCA_003246935.1 Sunxiuqinia sp.
GTACTTCGTAAATTGGGTTCCCCGCATTACTGCTACTCTGAATAAAAGCGAGTTCAGCTTGCGGGTGGTTCAATAAAATCCGGATCAATTCGCCTGCCGTGTAACCGGCTCCTCCAATAATACCAACTCTAATTTTGCTCATCTTCCGGATTAATATTTTTTATTGACTGAATTGTAAATTTTTAATGATGTTCCCAAAATCTTGGTGAAGCCTTTAACGTCATCTGAAGTCCAGGCTTTGTTCATTTCTCCGTATTCGCCGAAATCAGATTTCATCAAGTCGTAAGGTGAATCGATACCAACCAATACGAATTGGTAAGGGCGTAATTTCACGATTACTTTTCCTGATACTGACTGTTGCGTGTTTTCGAGGAATTTTTCGATATCGCGCATTACCGGATCAAGGTAAAGCGACTCGTGCAGGAACATTCCGTACCAGTTGCCCAGTTGCTCTTTCCAATACATCTGCCATTTCGTTAAGGTGTGTTTCTCGAGCATTTGGTGTGCTTTGATGATGATCATCGGAGCAGCAGCCTCGAAACCTACACGTCCTTTAATACCAATAATGGTGTCGCCGATGTGCATATCGCGTCCGATTCCGTATTTAGCAGCGATAGCTTCAAGGTCGCGGATGGCTTCAACAGTATTGAAGTAACGTTTGCCATCAACACCTTTCAATTCGCCTTCAACGAAATCAAGGGTAATTTCTTTTTCTTCTTTTTCGGTTAATTGAGACGGATAAGCTTCTTCTGGTAATGTTTGATCTGAAGTCAGCGTTTCTTTACCGCCAATACTAGTTCCCCAAAGACCTTTGTTGATTGAATAGGCCATTTTGCTCCAGTCTGCCTCAACACCATGTTCTTTCAGGTAGTCGATTTCCTGCTGACGAGTTAGTGTTAAGTCACGGGTTGGTGTCAGGATTTTGATATCCGGTGCTAACACCTCGAATGTCAGGTCGAAACGAACCTGGTCGTTTCCGGCGCCGGTGCTACCGTGAGCAACATATTTAGCGCCAATCTTTTTCGCGTATTCTATAATAGCGATTGCCTGAAAAACGCGCTCTGAGCTAACAGAAATCGGGTAGGTATTATTTCGCAACACATTCCCGAATACCATGTATTTAATACACTTTTCGTAATAAGTGTCGGTTACATCCAGCGTTACGTGTTTGGTCGAGCCCAGTTCGTAGGCCTTCTTTTCAATTGTTTCCAGCTCCTCCTTGCCGAACCCACCAGTGTTGGCAATTGCAGTGTAAACTTCCAAACCTTTTTCTACTGACAAGTATTTTGCACAAAACGAAGTGTCTAACCCGCCACTGTATGCTAATACTACCTTTTCTTTCATTTTAGTTGATTTTTTATAAAAAAGTGATGACACAAACTCGGCAATTTACTGAAAACTTACAACTTTACTAACCTTTGAAACCTGCCTTGAACTTACTGTTTAACAATTAATCCTGAAAATTCCTATGATACTGATATCGTCCAAGCACAGGCATTTATGAAAAAAATTAATCCTGAAATGACTGCCGAACAGTGCCACCACTTATATCTTGTTATACTCTTTTAAATACTTTAAAGTTTGATTCTTTATTGGCGTTGTTTGATTTCGGTTTCAATTTTCCGATCATCTCCAGCAGCGAAATCTTTTTAGGTTTCGCTTCCGAAGCTTTCTTTGTTTTTTCCCATGCCGGATCAAACAACATACCTGTGCACAAGCACTTTGAACGGTTTGTGCGTTGAAGAATATCGTAGTTTACACAACTTTGACATCCTTTCCAGAAGCTTTCGTCGTCGGTAAGCTCCGAGAAGGTAACCGGACGATAACCAAGCTCATGGTTAATCTTCATAACAGCCAAACCGGTTGTTAATCCAAAGATTTTTGCGTCAGGGAATTTTTTTCGGGATAACTCAAAAGCTTTCTTTTTGATCTCCCGAGCTAAACCTCCGCCGCGGTAGTCTTTTACCACGATAAGCCCTGAGTTCGCTACAAAGCGGTTGTGTCCCCACGACTCCACATAGCAAAAACCTGCGAACGTTTCACCATCAAGCGCAATGATGGCTTTTCCCTCGCTGATTTTTGAGGTTATATACTCATCGGTACGTCGGGCAATACCCGTGCCTCGCTCTTTTGAGGCCGAATCGATGGTGTCGTTAATTGTAGTCACATATTTTAAATGAGACTCATTTGCAACGACAACTTTAACTCCTTCTGCTTTATTCATTTCTTTACTTGCCAATCTTGTCCTGTAACTTGGGCATTATTAATATGAGACTGTTTTTGAGATCGCGGGGGCTTACACCTTCTCGCATGACCAATAAAATGGTGTCGTCGCCGGCTATACTCCCTAAGATCTCATATGGCTCTGCATTGTCCAAAACGGCAGCTATGCTGCTAGCGTACCCTGGGCGTGTTCTCATTACGGCCAGGTTGCCTGAAAAGTTTAAGTCGCGAAACCCATCAGCTAAAAAATTTACTTCGTTTCCTTCTTCGCGGGTTTCTGTATTAACACCTTCAGGTACTATGTACATGTAGCCTTGGTTGCCCGAAGGGACTTTGGCTACTTTTAGAGTTTTCAAATCGCGCGACAAGGTTGCCTGTGTCAGGTTGTATCCTTGTTGTTCAAGCTTACCAAGCAATTCTTCCTGACTGTGTATTTCGGTTGACGAAATAATTTGCCGAATTGCTAAATGTCTGCTTACGCGATTTTTCATTTTGTATTTTTATACATTGACATTGCAAATTTATTCATTTTTTATAAAAAAACAAATTTTAGTTTCGGAATTATTTATATTTTTGTACCGGATTTAAAAAACAGAGGTTTGCCTGCGAGGCAAAAAAGCAACAGAATAATTTCTGATAGACGTGAACAGAATACATCAATTAATAGCGAAAAATAAGCACAATGCGTTTGAACTACTTCCGTAGACAGACGCATTTTTTTTAATCAATATAAGCGATCATAGAAATGACAGAGGCAAAAAAAGTCAGTTTGGTTTTAGAAG
>QKCF01000367.1 GCA_003246935.1 Sunxiuqinia sp.
TCAATCAAGTCATCAACAATGATAACGTCTTTATCGCGAACATCTCCAATCAGTGTCATGCTGTCGATAACGTTGGCTTTTGCACGTGATTTGTGGCAGATAACCATGTCTACGCCCAACATTTTTGCGTAGGTGTTGGCACGTTTCGTTCCACCCACGTCAGGAGAAGCAATTACCACGTCGCGCAATCCCATTTTTTTGATGAACGGGATGAAAAGTGCTGATGCGAAAAGATGATCCACAGGAACGTTAAAGAATCCTTGAATTTGATCAGCATGTAAGTCCATGGTGATAATACGGTCGACGCCGGCCGCAGAAAGTAAGTCGGCAACCAGTTTGGCTCCGATTGAAACACGAGGTTTGTCCTTGCGGTCTTGGCGGGCAAAACCAAAATACGGCAGCACAGCGATAATTTTGTAAGCCGAAGCACGTTTGGCTGCGTCAATCATCAACAATAATTCCATCAGGTTGTCGCTGGGCGGGAATGTTGATTGCACGAGGAAAACGTGAGATCCACGGATTGTTTCTTCGAAGCATGGTTCGAATTCACCATCAGCAAAAACGGGGCAGCTTGAGTTTCCAAGGTCTACACCAATGCTGTTACAAATTTTTGAAGTTAAATACGTTGTGGCTGTTCCTGTAAAAATCTTAAGGGGTTTTTTGCTTCCCATATTAACGTTTTTAATTAAGTGCCTAGGAGATGGTCGCAAAGGTAAAAAAATCTTCAAACTATCGTGAAAAAAACGTGAAAAAAAAGACACGGTACTTCAGGTTTTTTGCAATCAAGTCTTCAGACTGTTAGCTCCTTCCGGAGCGCTATTCGATATTGTTTAATTCAGGTGCAGTTTCGGCGATAAAACCAAGAATTTCGTCTTTCCCCAGTCCGCTGGTTGATGAGCTCAGCAGAATGGGAGGCAACTCTTCCCAAGTCTTCAGCAATTGTTTCTTGTAACTGGCCACATTGCTGTGCAGTTGATTTTTTCCCAGCTTGTCAGCTTTGGTAAAGATTAAGGCGAAAGGTATTTGTTTCTCGCCCAGCCATTCAATAAACTCCACGTCAATTTTTTGGGGCTCGTGGCGGCTGTCGATTAACACGAAAAGGCAATACAGGTTTGCACGATTAATAATGTAATCGGCAATGTAGGCCTGAAACTTATTTTTTTGGTCTTTCGAGACTTTGGCGTAGCCGTATCCGGGCAAATCGACCAGGTACCAGTTGTCGTTGATGACAAAATGGTTGATTAGCTGTGTTTTTCCCGGACGGGCTGAAGTCTTAGCCAGTTTTTTATGGTTGGTGATCATGTTGATCAGTGATGACTTGCCAACATTAGATCGGCCAATAAAGGCGAATTCGGGCATGTTCGGCTCGGGGCACTTGTGCACACTCGAGTTACTCATTAAAAAACGGGCTGTATTAACTTCCAGCATTCGTATCGTTTAAAAGATTCTGTAAATATTTCGGGTTGAACCGAATTCTATAATTATTGGAACGTAAGTTTCGAAACATGAGTATCGAGTTTTTAATCACTCACTACTCATGTTTCCTTACTTGCCACTTTTTATAAATGTACTTCTAATACCTTTACATTCGGGCTGAGCGGCTTCAGCTTGTACTGGTGTACGGATGCCGGAACCAGGATTGTTTCGCCCAATTTTACGGTCTCGGTATGTTGCGGTGTACTGATTTCGTATTCACCTTCAACACAAATGTAGATCACGAATGAGTCCAAGCCGTAAATGTCTTTTTCAATTGTAGCATCAAACTCAAGGATTCCGGTATTGAAATAGTCGCATTTAACAACTTCAGTGCGCGCATTCTTCTCCGCCTTGTACTCTGTTTTGTAGTTTTCATGGTAGGTGAAGTCGATGGCGTCTAATGCCCATTCGGTGTGCAACTCACGTCCTTGGCCTTTTGCATCAACACGATCGTAATCGTAAATGCGGTAGGTAACGTCGGATGTTTGTTGAATTTCGGCAACCATGATGCCTTTGCCAATGGCGTGAACACGTCCGGCAGGCATAAAGAACACGTCGCCTGGTTCAACTTCAACGAAGTTCAGCACGTCCATGATTTCTTTGTTTTCCAACTTTGTCAAGTAAGTTTCCTTGGTAATCGGTTGGTTGAAACCACAGTTCAGTTTAGCGCCTTTGTCGGCTTGCAGCACGTACCACATTTCTGTTTTTCCGTACGCACCGTGGCGTTCTTTCGACAACTTATCGTCGGGGTGCACTTGCACCGACAGGTCGTCGTTAGCATCAATAAATTTAATCAATAGTGGAAACTCAACGCTAAAACGGTCAAAAACTTTGTCGCCAACCAGGTCGCCCATATACACTTCGATGAGCTCTTCTAGATTGTTGCCGGCCAAAAATCCGTTGCTTACTTCGGAAATGTTACCGGATACGCCCGATAATTCCCAACTTTCACCACAGTTTGGCAGCTTGCCAAAGTCTTTGTTCAGGGCAGTTTTCAATTTCTGTCCGCCCCAGATTTTGTCGTAGTAGCGTGGTTTAAACTTTAATGGATAAAGGTTCTGCATGGATAGGTATTAAAATATGAATGATCTAAAATTCGAAATCGACAGCAGCCCGAAGTTCGGTAAACTCTTTTACGAGTTCCAGTACTTTCAGGTGTTCTGGATGAACAGCATACACTTTCAGATCGGCAACGCTTTCGAAATGCGAAATCAGGCACAGATCGTACGATTTGGCATCGAGTTCGTAGTTGCTTCCCACTTCCATGTGTTTCAGTTCAGCGATTTTCCCTTGGAGTCCAAGCAGAGCGGTTTTTAGTTGGTCTAGTTTGGTTTGTTTTTCGTCAGCCGGAAAGGCTTTGAATTTGAAAAGTACAACGTGATTAATCATGAGTATGTCTCTTTTATGTGATTAATTTCGGTGCGAATTTAATACTTTCAAACTTAGCTACCATAAAGCGCGGCCAACGTTAACTAAAATATAAATGCAAGACCTATCTTTGGTAATCAAAACACCTTTAATATGATCATTATTGGAATAGCAGGCGGTACCGGTTCCGGGAAAACCACGGTGGTAAATAAGATTACCGGCCAGTTTTCTGCAGACGAGGTGGCCGTGTTGTCGCAGGATTCGTATTACAAGGATAATAGTCATTTGACATTGGAAGAGCGGCGCTTGCTTAATTTTGACCATCCTGATTCGATCGAATTCAGCTTGTTGACTAAGCACATTGAGGAATTGAAGAAAGGCCATCCGATTGAAGAGCCGCATTATTCATACCTGACCTGCACTCGCGCCAAAGAAACAACCACCATTCAACCCAAACCCGTATTGATTATAGAGGGGATTTTGGTGCTCTCGAATGCCAGCCTGCGTAAGCTGATGGATATTAAGGTTTTTGTGGATTGTGACTCGGATCTGCGCTTGTCGCGGGTTATTCAGCGCGATATTGTTGAACGGGGCCGCGATGTGCAGGACACGCTAAAACGTTACGAGGAAACCGTGCGTCCAAGTCACCTGCAATTTATAGAGCCAACCAAGCGTTTTGCTGATATCATTGTTCCCGAGGGAGGTAACAACGAAGTAGCCATCCGGATTTTGACCAATTTCATCAAACAAATAATTTAAGCCGAT
>QKCF01000347.1 GCA_003246935.1 Sunxiuqinia sp.
ACAGTCGCCGATTGATGCGTTGATCTAACCCTGCACATCGTCAGATCGTGGAAAAACGTTGTGAATTGACATTGTGTTAACAACACCAGCCTTGATCATGCTGCATATTAATTAATAGTGGTGCAACAAAATTTGAAATCAAGTTGTGTAGATTTGGGGTACAAACAAGAACAATTTGGGAATGATAATTTTTTGAATGGCTAATTAAAAGGTGAGTAAAGGCACCGCCTACAACATGCGATAAAGTCCACAAAATGTAGAGTTCTGAACGTGCCTGTGCAGCAGCGGGCAAAGCGCTTGTTGGCTAAATCCTGCTGATAGGGTGCTTTAACCTCTTTATGGCATGGAACTTGATGTGTGCACTAAGTTGTGTGGCCAACGAGAACGAGGAGTAAACGATGGTAGCGATCAGTGAGAGTCAGCTGGAGCAGATAGCGGCGGCAGTGGCCAAGAGCGGTTTTGACAAGGCGGGGCGCAGTGCGGTGCAGCAGCAGTTTGCCGATATTAAATTGACCTACTGTCTGCTGGACGAGATGGGCCCCAAGGAGCCATTTCGCGAATACGACGGTTTTAGCCTGTTTTTGGTGGGCAGCAGTGATCACTGCTTGAGCCTGACCAACGTTTTAGAAGAGGCTACTGGTGTGGTGCTCGCTGAGGAGTAGTATTCCTTTTATTGTTCAAGCCTTACCCAGCAAGCCTTTGACCTCCTCAACATCTAATCCGGTCACTTTGGCTTGCTCACTGAGTAAACTATCTGCCAGTGCTTGTTTTTCGGCGTGTAGTAATTACGAAAATCAGAGCGGACACCAGCAAAAATGCTTTTGCTTCCGACAGAGAAAACGGCTCTCGAAGTCAAATCGTAATGCTGCTTCTGTAAAGATGCATCGAAGCGGCGTCATAATATGGTTGACCCGAACATTGGTGATTGTTCGAGATCTGGTTGTATTTCCTTTGGCAAATGAAGTTATGAGTTTCAGAATATCTGTACGATTGATCTTCCATCAAAACAGCAATGTACAGTAGTCTTAAATAATCATTTGTTTATTCAACATAGCTAGTGAACAACTCAACAATCTCTTTTTATTCTGAACGCGCAGTTGAATTATCGAATCAATATGAGCGTATTGATTTTGAATCAGTACATCATGATTGGATAACTTATATTCCTAGCGAAGGTATGGTGTTAGATGTTGGGGCTGGTTCTGGTCGAGATGCGCGTTATTTGGCATTGAAAGGGTTGAGTGTCGTTGCAGTAGAGCCAGCCGATAGACTATTGGCTTTAGCAAAGCAAAGTGCAGTTGATTTGAATATTCATTGGTTAAATGACTCGCTTCCCGAACTTCAGCAAGTATTTAAACTGCAAGCCAAATTTGATTTGATATTACTCAGTGCAGTTTGGATGCATATCCCGCCTTCTGAACGGCAGCGGGTATTTAGAAAATTGAGTTCGCTGCTGAAACCAAATGGGAAAATGGTTATTTCACTTCGACATGGTTCAAGCCCAGATGCAAGAGTGATGTATCCAGTTTCCTCTTCTGAACTTACTGTTCTCGCAACACAATATGGTTTGCAATTCAAAGCTCTATCATCTGAAAAGAGAAATGATCAATTAGGTCGTAATGAAGTCAGTTGGGAAACAATATTACTGACCTTACCTGATGATGGCACTGGCGCATTTCCTTTAATCAGGAATATCGTTGTGAACGATGCCAAAGCTTCGACCTATAAACTGGCATTATTACGCTCACTTTTGCGGATAGCGGAAGGACATCCAGGGGCTATAACGTATCAAAATGATAATGTAGTTGAGCTTCCATTGGGTTTAGTTGCTTTGTATTGGCTTAAGCTCTATAAGCCCTTGATTGATCGACCTGAGCCGATGCAACAAAGTAGTAACTCAGGGAAAGGGCTTGGTTTTATTAAACCAACGGGTTGGGAGCAACTTGTTACGTTCACAAACAACGATTTCTATATCGGAGCTTGTTATCTGCAAGCAGATATTGCACAAGCGGTGTATCAGACACTGAAAGACATTTCCAAAACAATCAAAGAAATGCCTGCTAAATACATTACCTTGCCTGGTACTGATCAGGCTGTTTTTGAGGTTGAAACGAAACGAACGTCTGTACCAGAAAACAGAGTTATTCTCGATTCTGAGTATTTTCAATCATTTGGGTCGATGCGTGTGCCAAAACAGATTTGGGATTCATTTGCTCGATATAGTGTTTGGATCGAACCCGCATTAGTCAATGAATGGGCATCACTCATGACTGGGTATGTTTTAAATCGCCAGCAAGCTTTTACTAAAACAGATTATCTCAATGCCTTAAATTGGGATGACCCACAGCGTTGTACGACTAGAATTCGTGAACGGGTTCTTCAACTGCAACGGATTGCTGATGTGAATTGTTGCTGGAGTGGTAAATCGTTAAAGAATAAACAATTTGTTATTGACCATGCATTCCCGTTCGCACGCTGGCCAAATAATGACCTTTGGAACTTACTTCCAAGTAAAACTTCGATCAATTTACAAAAAAGTGATCGATTGCCAACATCAACAAAATTGATGGCATCAAAGAGTTGGATTGTTCATTGGTGGCAGCAGGCATGGTGTGAAAATCAAAATGAATTTTTTACACAAGCTGCTTTTGCATTACACGGCATACAAAAAAATCAACAGAATTTTGATGATGTATTTGAAGCGATGACATTCCAAAGAGATCGTATTAAAGACTTGCAGCAATTAGCTGATTGGCACTGATAGCGTCGTTTTGGATACAGTTTGGACACAAAAACGAGATCGGAAAAAACGAGAAAGATGAGACCTAGATAGGGCTTTAAATATGAGGGTTATGTCTGAACAGGAAAATTTTGTGCCCACCAAAATAAGTGGTCAACATTTTAAGTCTTGGAAGTTTGTAACTGATTGATTTACTTGAAATGGTGCGTCCTAGTGGACTCGAACCACCGACCCCCACCATGTCAAGATGTATCCAAGATGTATCCACTGGATCTTTAATCCAATCTGAAGTGTCGATAACCAATATTAAATATAGATAAAACAATAAATTATGTTGTTTAATGCTTTGTGTGTTAGCTAGTTTTTTCATTCAATTTACGAGCGTTCCGTAAATTGTTGGGCACAAAATAGGCACAAAAAAAGAGTTTCTTAATTGATTCATTAAGAGTTAATGCTGGACTCTTTTGGGTTTGTTCTTGTGAGGTAGAACTGTGCTCACGAATGACAATTTTTTGAATATCGTTCTATGCGTTTCAATGAGAGAGAATTTTACCAGCCTGTTTTTCTAATCCCTCAAAAATAGCATCACGGATATACGAAGGAAAATCAGGCGGCAGTCGTTGCTC
>QKCF01000218.1 GCA_003246935.1 Sunxiuqinia sp.
TGATCAGGATAGCTGGAAATAAACTCGCGGGTGTATTTTACGCCGTTATTCTCGTAGCTTACGTTAGCAGACGCGTCTGAGATGTTCAGTTCACGTTTGTAGTTCAGTGGATTTTGATGGTTGAACTGCAGGCTTAGATCGCCCAGTGGTTGGTACGGTTCACTGTAAGGACCCTGTATTTTGCGGATAAGCTTATTGGCTTCTGAATACTTCCTTTCTTTTACCAGCTGAGCTACCCGCTCAGCAACGCCGGCGGCATTGGGATTGGTCAGGTCGCGCGGATAACCAGCCCAAAACTCATCGTGATTCAGTTTGATGATCTCGGTGTCAGTTCGTCCGTAAACCATAGCACCCAACGAGCCGTTGCCGATGGGCAAGGCCTCCATCCACTCGGAGGCAGGTTGGTTATACCAAAGTTTCAAGTCTTTTTTTGTTGCTTTGGGCTGGCAGGCTGCCAGAAGCAATAAAACGATTAGGTAGTGTTGGGTCTTTTTGAGCATGATTAGTTGTAATTATCAATCACTCAAAAATAGAGCAAAAAAGGCTGGATGTCCAGCTTATTTGATAAGAAAAGGGTGAAGAAATGTTGTCGGAGCAGCTTTCTTCACCCTTTTTATGAGCACTTTCCAAATTATTATTCGGCCATCTTGTAAACCTCGCTTCCGGCCAGCAGGTAGCAGCCCAAACCGTAATCTTCAAAGTCTGGAACACTTGTGTAAGTTACCGGCTGTCCGTCTTTCGGTTCTTTGCCTGTTCCTTGAACGTAACCTAAGAAGCCATTTTCGTGAACAGCTTCTTTAGCCATGGCGTTCCATGCTTTTTGAATGATTGGTTTGTATGTAGCAGCATCAACCAGGCCGTTGTTAACTGCCCAAGCCATCCCGTAAACGAACAGAGAAGTTCCTGTTGTTTCTTTGCCTCCAAAGTGGTTTGCATCGTGCAAGCTGCAGTTCCAGAAACCATCTTCGCGTTGTAAATGAGTTAAGGCTTCCAACATCTTAAGTAAGGTAGACTGGTATTCAGCGTGGTGCGGATCGTTTGGCAAGATATCCATTACACGTACTAAAGCTGCAACAACCCAACCGTTGCCGCGAGCCCAATAGCAATCTTCGCCGTTTGGTTCGGTATACGGAGGCAGGAAGTCAGCATCGCGCCACCACAGACTGTCGGCTTCATTCCAAAGTCCCTGGGTTGCCTTACTGTCCATGTACATCTCGTAGGCACGCTCTGCATAAGCAGTATCGCCGGTCAATTTAGTCAGCTGAGCAAAAACGGGCATACCCATCTGGATTGCGTCAATCCAATCCCAGTCGTCAATTTTATCGGTCACCATCATTAAATCAATGGATGCTTTGATGTCGTGAATACGAACGGAATCCTGCTGAACATTGTATAGGTCGATGTAAGTCTGACCGCAGCATTGATTATCTGCATTGCGGGTTTTGATACCATCGCGTAAGCCCCACTGATGGTTTTCGCCCCACGATACGGCATAGTCGTAGAATGTTTGATCCTGATCAATGGAATACAGGGCCATCAAACCTTCGTAGTAAACGGCACGCGTCCAAATGTTACTTGGCCGTTCTTTATTGGTGATGATTGTTTTGCCGGTATCTGGCCATTTATCCATGAAGTATTTGTTAGTCAGTACCATTTTGTCGAGCACCTCCTGTTTTGTCGGGAATGTGTCTGCCTTAGACTGGCAAGACATCAAAGTTGCTACAAGGGCAAAAACGCCCAGAATTTTCGATTTCATAGTATAATGGAGTTTAAGTGTTATTCGATTGCATAGATACTAATTTCCATCTGGTTTTACTATATCAGCAGCCGGACTAAGAGGCCAGAAGAAGTCTTCAAAACTATCCGGTTTTGCTGGGTCAAAAGGTTTGAAGTCGTCAACGATATAGTCAGCCAAGTCCAGTTTTTGATCCAGAATGCTTTGTGCAACGCATTTTGCCAATTCGTAAGCACCGTAGGTGTTGAAGTGAGTGTTGTCTTCCAGCGGTTTGTTTTGTCCCGGGAAGGTGTTGGCCGGGTAGTGAACCAACGCATGTTTTGAGTTTTCAACGCCCAATGTTTCGTAAAATACTTTTGTCATGGCATTCAGATCGATCAAAGGAAGGTTTTCTTCTTTTGCCAGTTGACGCATGGCATCCGGGTACTCCAAAAGAGTATTCTTGATTTTGTCGCTCTCGTCGAAAGCACGACGAGCGGTTGAAGTAACCAGTACTGGTTTACCTCCTCTTTTACGCGCTTCATTGATATAATAGCGAACTTGTTCCTGGTAGGTTGTGTATGGATCGACATGGTTGCCGCCCGGTTTCTGGTCGTTATGTGCAAACTCGATAAACAGGTAATCACCCGGTTTCATCACGCTGAGGAGTTTGGCCAGTCGGTTTTCGCGACGGAATGCTTTCAGCGTTTCGCCTGATTCGGCGTAGTTGGCCACCACGATGTCCGATTTCAGGAAGCGTGGAAACATTTGTCCCCAGGATGCCCAGGGTTCGTTTTCCTGATCAGTAACGGTAGAGTCGCCAGCCAGGAAGATTGTACGCAGACCACTAGCACTTTCAATAACAATAGACGAAACGCAAGCATTCGGCCCATTGAATTCTAGGGTCAAACTGTTGTCCCAGTTTAGGTAGGTCATTTCACGTGGTTTACGACGCACCTCTAGTGTATCATTGATGCGCGGAGTCCGCAAGTCGACCACAAAAGTTTTTGTAATTACAGCACCTTTTTCAGTTTGAATATTTTCCAGCATCAGACGACGCGATTCGGCTTTTACAGTTGTTGCGCAAGCTTCATCTAGATTGCCCAGTGTCACTGTAATTTTGTAATGTCCTTCCGGCAAATCAATTTTGAAGAAGAATGGTGCATCAGAACTGATCCAGTCATTGGTTAGATTACATTCACCATCAGACTTCCCCTCATTAACTGCTTGTTCACTAATAATTCCGAAGCCGTTTTCCGGTGTGTAAACTG
>QKCF01000287.1 GCA_003246935.1 Sunxiuqinia sp.
GGCTGGTTGATGACCAGCCGGCGGGCTACTTCCGACATCTTCCCCATCAAGTTACGGAACATAAGTGAATTATTCGCCAGGCCATTCCTATTGAACATACAATTTAGAATTATTATTAATAAACTGAGTTGTGCTATAAAACGCTTGATGAAACAATCGCCGTCAAGTCATTACTTCCAGCCTCTTAATTTGCGAACCCGTCATGAGAAAACCGGTCTCATCCGATTAATGACCTCATAGCACAACTATTCCGCTGACTCGCCCCTGATTTGCACCAATCCTTCGGATTTTTTCAAACCTGTCCCCTCTCTGCCTGCAGAGCCGGGTGGCGCGAGCACAGCGAGCGTCGGGGTGGGTCAATAAATCGGAAATGGTTTACTCGCCGACATTTCGCGACCATTTCGGGAGATACCAGCCTTTCGTTGTTTCGATGGTACGTACATGCTGAACAAAATTTTTCCAGAGTTCGCGGTATTCCTCTTTGTATTTCTTATTGTTCTCACTCTCGAAGTGACGCATGGCCTCCTCGCTTTCAGCTCTTGTTTCCAGAATCCAGCAAGGCGTATGGTTTCCGAATACCACCCGGTAAATATCCCAACGATAGTCGATGCCTTCTTCTTTCGTAAAGTCGATGTACTTTTGAACAGCTTCAGCCGCTTCTTTTTCGTGGCCTGATTTCAGGTATATAAAGCTCCATTCGTAGAATATGTCGGGTTCTGCGGCAGCCTCCTCTTTCACAGGTTTATAGGAAAGTTCCTTGTCCCACATAACGACAAACTGACTGATATTGGAAAGGTCGCGGAACTTAAGCTCCGGATCCCATCCGGCTTCCTTCATTGAGTTGGAATTGACCACCCAGGTAGCATAAAAGTCATCGAGTGCCGCGAAATTCTGGATTGGCACAGCCCAATAGAACGAATTTCGGTCGATGCGATAAGCACTGTAGGTTATTTGGATTTCCAGGGAATCCCAAAGAGCAATTCCTTCACTCTGAACTTTCCAGAATTCGGAGAGATCGGCAGGTGCAACAAATTCTTCCATGACCAGGTAGAACCGGGGCGCTTCAGCATCCTGCGCTTGGCTGCGATTTATGGCAAACAAAGCCACGCAAAGACTCATGACAAAAAACAAGGTGAACTTTTTCATGATTTGGTTTTTTAAAGTGAAACAGAAATACTTACGATACTTTCAAATACGAGGTTCGTGCGGAGGGGGACTATTCCTCTGCAGGTTCCTTTAGCGTCAAGTCCATACCCAATTGCATCATAAAGCCGAGTTCGTCCATGATTTCTTTCCCAACCAGACAACATGATTGTACAGTTGAAATCAGCGTTAAACCGCTCAATTACCAAAGAATTAAATTCAGCGGTTGCCTTGTGAAAGACAGGTCGTTTGATGGTTTGGAGCAGTGTGAACCACTTTCGGAAACAACCTAGCTATTCTCTGAAGCGTTCTTTTTCCACTTAGAATACTTCAACAGCAGAATCCCCAGGATAAAGATTGAAAAACCCTGAATCACGATTACAACCCAATAAAGCCAGAAGAAAAATGCTGTAAAAAAGACTCCGCCCCACCAAGTGGTTAAGAATATTCCGGCAATCTTTTCATCCTTCCATAAATAGAAGTAACCAATTGCAAACCAAATGAAGAGTACAAAAAACATGACCATTCCGAAATCAGATTCTGTCATCGTTCGATCATAAGGGGGAAAGGCTTCATCAATAAAAATAAGAGCATACAGAATGGCAGCCAATGTGACCAATACGCGCAGAACATTTCGAAATGCATTCGATTCTTTCAACTTTGGATCAGATGCAAACGCGTCATCGATAGAAGTGAAAGTAACAAAAGAGACAGCCAAAATGACCAATACACGCAAAAAATCCCGAAATCCTTTCATGACTTGGATCTTTTAGGATTAAAGCTCAACTTTCGGGGTGAGCTCCATGCCCAGTTGCATCATAAAGCCGAGTTCGTCCATGATCTCCCATTCTTCAGCAATCTTCCCGTTCACCAGGCGAAAAACCGTGAACATCTGAATTTTGACCGTTTTGCCCGTTGCTGTCTGCCCTTCGAGTTCGCCGGTGTTAACGCCCGAGAACTGACAACGGCTCATCACCAAATCGCCATCGGCCATCATTCCTTCAATCTCGATATGCGTATCACTCAAGGCTGACAGATAGCTTTGATAGACAGCTCTGTATTCATCGATACCATTCATACTCACCGAGGTTCCGTGGTAAACCACATCCGGCGTTTGACACTCTTCTAAGATCTCGGGACGACGATCGTTCCACTTTCCTTCCCAATATTGCTGAATAACGATCTTATTGTGTTCTTCTACATGTTGTTTCGATTTCAAGGCTTTCAAATCAGCTTTGTCTGCCTTATCAACGCAGGATACACCAAATAATAACACAAGGGCAAATAATAAGCTTAGGATTCGTTTCATGATAATTGACTTTGGTTTTGTATGAAATACGAGACCAGGAGCAGAAAAGCTACAGGAAGCTTCTGTACTATCCTTTGGCTGAGTCTTAGCTGAGTTGGAATAAATATGGAAAACTTTGCTTGAAGCACTCGACTACATGCAACAAATACCTCGGGCTGTCTTGCCCCGATGCTTTGGAGTTTGGTTCGTTTGGCGTCATGGCAAATGAGCAGTCTGTCCGGCTGAAGGACAGTAGATGGGGCCTTGCCCCAAAAACTAGATACTTTCCATATAAAATCCTTTTTATCCTCAGGCCGGATGGGCCTATCCTTTTCCAATCAATGAAAAGGATACAAAAATCTTTTCAAAACGATCCCTCAGCCGGGCGTTTTGACGGCCTGCCCACCGCTTCACGCAAATTTTACCGTCAGCGGCGACTCTTTTTGATTCCTTTTTCCAGCTGTAGGGAAAAAGGAATAGCCCATCCGGCTTTACGACAATTCAATGGGACATCGGCCCAAAACCTGCATCGCCTATCCTGCCACTTTCAGACACAACAAGAATCTCAAAGACTGAAACAAGCGATTTAGCTAATCGTATGACTAATTAAATTCACCATCATATGAACAGATTAGACCCAATCCTGATTATCTTATTATTCCTTTTACTTACGGATGGCTGTGCTCCAACCCGGTTAAACCGGACCGTCTACGATCCAAAAAAGCAAGATCAGTCCGAACTTCCTACAGTTGAGGATCACATCATTAAAATCCACCAAAAAGACGGCGGTTTATACATCCTCAAAGAGTGGACATACGACTCTGCAAATAAAGTAGTCACCGGATACGGCCTAAGATATAGTCCCAACCGAAAGTTACTGGAAAAAAGAAGCGGCACCAGCGATCAATACCGCATATCCTATGCTGACATATCCTTGATTGAAACCAACAAAATAGAACATGATTCCGGAAACCTGCTGGCCATTTCAATTATAGGAGTGCCATTTGCTATTGTCAGCATTATCTGTCTCACCGATCCCAAAGCTTGCTTTGGCTCCTGCCCAACGTTTTATGCCCGGAAAAACGGCGATTGGAAAATGATGGCCGAGGGCTTTTCCTCCAGCATCTCATCGGCTTTCGAGAAAACGGATGTTGACATGCTCTACGGGATTGATCAGAACGCGGATGAAGTCAACATCAAGCTAACAAACGAAGCGCTCGAAACCCACGTGATCCGCTATGTCGATCTGCTGGCTTTCCCCGAAGAACCGGGCGAAATGGTCTTTGCTACCGAAGAAGGCGAATTCTACAGAACTACCGGTACTCAAGTGCCATCGAGCTGCATGGCCGACGAAGGAGATATAACACCGCTCATTCAGGCTGTTGACCAGCAAGAGCGATACAGCCTGGCCGACGAGAACAACCTGGCCGAACGAGAGGAGATAATCATGCGCTTTGCCGCCCCTAAACAAGGCGAATCGGGACTGCTGATTTCCTCACGGCAAAGCCTGCTGACAACCTTCCTCTTTTACCAGCTTATTGCCTTCTCGGGTAAGCATTACGGAGACATGGTTTCGAAAGTAGAAAACCAGAATAAACCCCTCAGCCGCCGTATTGCTCGCATGTGGGATAAATTGGGAGGTATCGAAGTATTTATCCAAACGAACGGTCGCTGGGAAAAAGTTGATGAAATTAACGAGATGGGGCCCATTGCCTCCGATACCCACCTGGTCAAACTGCCGGCTGTGCAACAAGACAGTATCGTCGTTAAACTAAGACAAACCAAGGGACTCTGGCGACTCGACTATCTGGCATTAACCCAACTGGTTGGTCCAGAAACTCCCATACGAATCGAGCCGGCACAAGTAACAAGCAACGACAGCATTTGTACCGACGTGCTGCGCACATTACACAACAGCCATGAACCACTGATTACGCTACCCGGCGATCAATACGAAATCAGCTATCAACTACCCGGTGACTGCAATTATCAGTTATTCCTCGAAACCAAGGGGTATTACCTCGAATGGATGCGCGAAAACTGGCTTCAGGAAGAAGCACCTTTAAAAGCAGCCCTAGCACTGCAATTTCCGGGCTTGTTTTTCCGGAAAGCTGCCCCGGCTTTCAAGTTAGCCGAACCACAAATGGAAGAACTCTTTTGGAATAGCCGCTATGTTAAACAATAAACAAATCATAACTTATTTGCTCGGCTTGAGCACCTGCCTGCTAATAGCCTGCAGTACTTCCCAAATTCCGGTTGCTTACAATACGAAGGTTGGCGAAATTAGAACCGACCCCTACGGTTGCTGGGCCGACGTTGTGCTCAAAGAAACCAACGACACTCTCTCCGGTGAGTTAATCTGCCTCGAAAATGATACCGTCTTTATTCTGGGCGACCATAACCAACTATACGATTTGCGCCTGCGTTCAATCAAAAGTTACCGGATATACACCTATAAAAACCGTACGGGAACTTACGCAACCCTCACTGCTATATATACTGCACCCAGCCTGGTCGGGGCAATCGCCTACCCCGAATACGCCGGTTCTTTTTTGGCACTAGGTTCAATCCCCGCTATCCCAGGTGTGGTTCAAACCCTAATCGAAGCTTCAGGCGATAAAGGTATCATTTCCGGAACACCGGATTATGGCCATATCAATATCGGACACTACGCCCGCTTCCCTTACGGACGTCCCCAAGGTCTGGATCTCAGCCAACTCACCCTTAAAAACGATACAAACAAATAACACGCTCCTTGCTTGGAGGAAGCCAGAAAGATAATCAACTCACTCAATTCCATTTAAGTCAGCTAAAAACAAAAAAAGGATTTCGTTGGTTATTACCATTAAGCCAAAACCGGAATACATGAGAAATCCGATCCGCTCCAGCTATCGTTACCCCTGCAGAGGTGTTTCTACACGCTTCTTTGCTACACCTGAGTCCGACCAGTATATGCCATCTATCGCATTCGAAACATTTTTCAGCCCAAGCCTATGCTCCGATTCTTCTCAAAAATGCGCTACCAATTAGCTGCCGAAAACCGCATCGGCAAGTACATACGCTATGCCGTTGGTGAGATCCTGCTGGTCGTAATCGGAATTTTGATTGCCCTGGGACTAAACAATTTGAGAGACCAGCATAAAGAAAACAAACTCGAACTTGCAATTCTGACACAAATAGAGACAACCATTAAAAGAGACAGTCTTATCCTTGGAGGACTAATCACTCAGATGGAAGAAAAATCCCTTATGACACAGGACCTGAAAAATTACATGAAAGATGACAAACCTTATGTCGACAGTTTAAAAAGTATTTTCAGTGGTATCTCTTATTTCAGCAGCCTTAAGCCCGACCTGACCTCATTCGACAAATTAAAGGACGCCGGTATTAGTATCGTTAGGAACGATTCTCTTCAAATGCTTATTCCTGCTTATTTCAGAAATATGGTACACCTGTCGAATGTTAATGAAAAGTATGATTTATCCATTTACTTCAGGACTGAAGTTTATCCAAAGTATTTTAAATCATTTATGTGGAATCCCAAAGTTGGCTGTGTACCCAAAGATTATGAGCACCTGAAAAAAAGCGATGACTTTTATGTTGCACTGGACTATGTAATTAATGATAGCCGGTTCTACGTGATACAGTACAACAAGGGAGCAAGATTAAACGCCCAGCTTTTACGCCTGTTGCGAAAAGAATTATCAGAACGAAATCAATAATTATGCTCCGTTTCTTCTCTAAAATACGTTACCAACAGGCCGCCGAAAACCGCATGGGCAAATACCTGCGCTATGCTGTTTGTGAAATCCTGTTGGTAATGGTCGGGATCAACAAAGAACTGAGGTCAAAATAAATTAGACATCAATATTAAAAGCCTATGCCACAATCCGGAAAAAAGATGATCACCCTTCGTCGTTTGCCTGCCCTATCAGAAAATGCTTTCCTGCGCTACCTGACTTTTTCAGTCTTGTATTTTGCGCAGGGAATTCCAAACGGGCTATTTATGATCGCGATGCCGGTATGGCTGGCTGCAAACGGAAAAACACCGGCCGAAATCGGAAGTTTTGTGGCCATAGTAGGGCTGCCATGGAGCTTTAAAATTATAGCAGCTCCAATAATGGACCGTTTTACCTATCTGCCGATGGGCCGCCGACGCCCCTGGATTCTATTTGGTCAGGCTGGTTTAGTTGCCAGTTTCATGTTACTGGCAGTGGTACAAGATCCGTTAAATCACCTGTCAATCCTCATGATCGCTGGATTTATGAGCAGTTTGGCAGGTATATTTCAGGACATTTCCATTGATAGTTTAGCCATCGACATCCTGCCGGAAGAACAACAAGCCAGAGCCAACGGACTGATGTGGGGCTCCAAAGCAGCCGGCACTTCAGCAACAGTTGCAATCACCAGTTGGCTGTTTGCTAATTATAGCTTTATGGTCGCTATGAACATGTTTGGAATAATCATCTCAGTGATCATCTTATTCCCCTTAATCTTAAAAGAACGACCGGGAGAGAAACTGGCTCCCTGGACCGCCGGGAGTGTATCTCCTGAATCAAAAAAGATGCAATTAACCAGCTGGAAGGTCCTTCTTAAGAGTTTATTTAAGGCTTTTAGCCTGCCGGTAAGCTTGATGATGGGAGTCGCCGTTTTTATTTATCGTATTGGGGCTGCTTTTGTGACCACTCTCCTACCGCTATTTACGGTACAGGAATTGGGTTGGACCGAGGCTAGCTACTCCCATATCATTTCAATAACGGTATTCGTAGCAGGTCTCTTGGGGATGTTCGTGGGCGGCGCTATGATCGACCTTTTCGGAAAAATCAGGATGATGGTGCTGTATGCACTGGCACTTATTACCTTGTTGCTGGCCATGTCTTTACTCCCTCAGTATTGGGGCAATGAAACTTTTATGATTGGCTTTATTGTCATCTACGCTATTCTGGATACATTTTTCACAATTGCAATATTGGCTGTGGCCATGCAACTCTGCTGGAAGCGGGTAGCAGCAAGCCAGTTTACGCTATATATGGCGATTGCCAACCTTGGATTTTCGACAGGCGCCTGGATCCTGGGGGAAGTGAAAGTTTATTTGAATTGGCAGCAGGGATTTATACTCTATTCGTTTTTCATGGTCCTTGTTTTGTTGATCATGCCCTTTGTCAAATTTAGCAAGCAAAAACATCAAATAGCAAAATTGGAAATCAAATACCAGGAGGTTGTATGAAGAAATCAGTTTTTATCCTTTTAACCGTTGCTCTGTTTTCCGGGGCACTGCAAACACCCGCTCAAACGGCGGACAGCTTAAAAAGCCCCCTTCAACTGACCGACATTTATGATATGGAGATGATCGGGAACCCGCAGATTTCGCCCGACGGTTCACGAATTATTTACGAGCGCTCGTTCAGCGATATCATGACCGACCGAAATTATTCCAACCTCTGGATATTGCGTTTCTTGAACACGAATATAAGCTGCAAGCATGATTAGATTCTTCTCTAAAATACGCTACCAATTAGCTGCAGAAAACCGTTTCGGTAAATACCTGCGCTACGCTGTAGGAGAAATCTTGCTGGTAGTAATCGGAATTCTGATTGCCCTGCAAGTGAACAACTGGAATGAAGAACGAAAAATTCACGCTTTTGAACGAAAAATACTAACCGATGTGCTGCACACGATTGACAACGATATCGCAAACCAGGAGATGCTGATACGCAGGCTGGATACGATGAGCGTTGGCATTTCGAACATCTACCGGTTGATCGGGAAAAATGAAAGCTCACCCGACTCCATTCAAAAATATATCAACTATTTGAGGACAGGAATAGGATTCTATTGGGACCGGGGAGCTTATGAATCCTTGAAATCGGTCGGACTGGACAAGATCTCGAATGATTCCATCCGGGCAGACCTGGCACGCTTGTACGATTTTGCCTATCCCAGGATACAAGCGATGATTAATTCTGAATACCTTGAAAGTTATGATGAAGCCTTTCATCTTCTGGATGGGCTTTTAATTACCAGGATGTCGGTGGAGCCTGACGGGGAAACAACGCTTTACAGAGTATTTGAAATAAATGACCCTTTTCAGAATCCGGAGTTTTTGAGCAGTATGAGACTTTTCTCAATGGCCAACGAACGTGCCCGATATCGCCTTGATAATATGAGAACATGGTTGGATTACAACAAAAACTCGCTGGAACGCTACCTGAAGAAATAACAAGGAATATCAAGTCCCACCCTGAGAACAAACATTTGCTTCTTCATATTAAACAACATTACGACGATAAAAAGACAATATAACAGCAGGGGCGCCAGAACGACAACGCCGCTCTGACTCCCTCATCCATTAAACGTAAGTCTACAAACTTATTCCGACTTGAAAGGAGAATCGAATTTAAATCCGAAATTGATCAGGAATACAGACGGGTCGTCATCTTCTGTTGAGCCGGACAGGGAATTCATGTAGCCGATTGAGAAAGCTACTTTTGGAGTCCATTTCGCCGGATCAGGTTCTTTCAGCGCATATTCCATCCCCAAAATAAAACTGTGCCTCGGGTTATCGAAGCTTTCCGACTCCGGAAAGAAACCACTGCTCAGCAAGTCGTAACGATAACTCAGAGTTGGCGTCAACCGGTTACTCACCGGCAAACTGAGATACAGGGGCAGGGTCGTAATATGAATATCAGCGTCTGCATCATATACATAACCTTTCTGAAGGCCCGAAGAAAACGTAAGTTTGTTGTTTTCGTTGGCGTGGTTCGAAATCTGATACTTCACATCGCCCCAAACGGTATTGAACACCCCATCATTATCTTTCGTGACATCGAAGCCGTGCCCCAATCCAAGGTCAAAGTTCGGGGCTACCCCCAGACGGGCATTTACACCAATGAGTTGCACCGGATCGGCTGAAAAATCATCCAGGTTGCGTGCCTGCAGATAACCTGCACTAAATTGTGCTTGCCGTGGAGCCACTGTACGCGCAGTTTGCAGCGTGGTAAAAATGCAGCTTAAAAAGAACAAAGCAGCTCCGAGCACAAAAAACAAATCCATTCTGCTGAGTAGGTTCTGAGTTTTCATGGCATTCTGATTTTGTGGTTTGACAAGATGAATCTTACCCTCATGAGAAGGGTAAAAAGGAAAAACAAAAAATTGAATACAACTGCGACGAGCAGGCTAGCGGTTACGACCAACCAGCTGTGGAGTCGGGAAAAGAGCACCCCTGCCAGTAGGGCAGCGGCTGTTCGAACAATTACTTTTAACTGACTATGGTTTCCTGCAATATTAAATTGACGCATCTGCGTGTTTTGGTAGACCATTACAAGTAGAAAACAGGCTGCTCCTGCAAATAATCCGCTTAAATACCGACTCTCAGTGGAAGATGTAATCACCTGATTCTGTGCCAGCAACCATTCGACAAAGAGAAAGGAGATGGAGAGAATGGCAAACCATTTCGTAAATGATCCCTTGAGCCCGGTTTTCTCCCCTCCCGGAAACCAATTGCACAGCCACGCTAACATGAAACCAATATGCAGCCCCGAACAGCGGGGACACAGCATCAGTGTCCTTCCGTTTAGTTCAATTAAGATGGAAGTATCCTGGTGGCAGGTCAAACCGAACACCGTATTCGAAATTGATTGCAGTAAAAGATCAGGGGTCAACATCGGCTTTGGTTAAGGTAAATCATTTTCAATATCTTTAGTTCTGCGCCTCCCGCCATGGGACATAATAGCACAACGCTCTTAAGGAAGACCAAACACCATCGATGGTTAATCGTCGAGATCACGTCCTCCCATCATATTGGAAGCTCCCGACATTTCTTTATGCAGCAATGTCATCATAACACCAGACAAGAGCAACTTCGTATCGGGATCGATTTCATTGTGCAGCCACACGTAACAACGGTTCATCCCCAAAGCGCCCGCTCCCCGATATTGCAAAGCAGCCCACGACCGTCCATCCTCAAACACCTCATACCCAGCTGCAGGTAGCGGCATTAAACTTTTTTCAGGTACTTCAGAAGATGCCGGGACAACATGCATGGTTCGTTCTCCATTGGTCAGAATCCCCTGATAAGTATCATCCGTCTGAGTTCCGAACGAGTCTTTCAAAAAAAGCAACCATATCTGGCTGGTATCCTGGTTCCACACCAAAGTTGCCGTGAAATTCGATTCGTTTAGTTCCAATTCATCATCGCCAACGTAGAATCCTGAAAAGACCTCTAACGGTTGTTTCAATTTTACGATGGTATTTGATGCGGCATTTACGCTTACCCGGTTCGGGCTGTCATTGCCGATCACAAATCCAAATTTAGTCCTCGCGTTAGTTTCCGATTTCGTATTAAAGAGATTCGACTTCCCCTTTACGGTAGTCCCTCCTGCTTTCCCTTCAATTATTTTGTAATCGCCAAACTTGTATTTGGCCATCTTACCCATCACTTGTACTCCCAATTTCACCTTGTACTTCTCCGAGTTTTGCACCAGCTGCGGATCAATCGCAATGTCCTTACTCGATTGGGCAACCAGCCTCAAGTTCCATCCCAACAACACACAAACAACGACGACTGGAAATAATGCTTTTTTCATAAATATGATATTTTACATGGGTTCTTGTACGGGAACATCTAAGAACGGGTACCTTTTTGATAATTTTTCTGGGTAATTACTTACTAGAAATATAATTTAGATCGTGTTCTGCACCCGAAAAATATCAGTTGACCAACAATAAACTGCCTGCGCCAAATGACCAACTGAAGACCAA
>QKCF01000415.1 GCA_003246935.1 Sunxiuqinia sp.
CTATACATTTCAGGAGGCTTTGCCCGTAACCCGATTTACATTCACTTGTTGAAAGAACATTTCTCACAAAAAGAAATTATCACGTCAGAGATCGATAATGCCAGCGCATTGGGTGCTGCTTTGGTTGTAGCTGATGTTGTTGGATTTAAACCGGATATCAAATTGGCATTAGATTAAAAAACACACTATAAAATCAACAAATTTAACAACAAATGGAAACTGCAAAACGCATTTACTTACCTCCTTTGAGCTTGGTTGGCCCAAATGCCTTACAAGAGCTGAAAGAGGATTTGAAAAATAGTTCTTACAAACAAGTTTTATTTGTTACCGACCCTATTTTGGTGCAAATTGGCTTAGCTTCTAAAGTTGAAGACATTCTGAAAGAAGCTGGTTTGAAATACTTGATTTTCGACCAGGTAAAGCAAAACCCGACGGTTACAAATGTTAATGAAGGCTTAAAGGTTTATCAAGATAACAATTGTGATGCGATAATAACTCTGGGGGGTGGTTCTCCTCAGGATTGCGGTAAAGCAATCGCTATTCTGGCAACAAACGGTGGAAACATCGAAGCTTATGAGGGTATTCACAAATCAGCTAAAAAATCAGCTCCTTTGATTGCGATTAACACGACAGCAGGTACTGCGAGCGAAATCACAATCAACTACGTAATCACTGACGAAAAACGTAAGGTAAAAATGGTGATGGTTGACAAAAACTGTTTGGTTGACATCGCTGTAAACGATCCTGTATTGATGGTGAACATGCCAAAAGGTTTGACTGCTGCTACAGGTATGGACGCCTTGACTCACGCTGTTGAAGCATACGTAACTGCCGGTGCTTACGACTGGTCGGATACATTGGCATTGAAAGCCATCAAATTGATCGGTGAAAGCTTGCGCGATGCTGTTGCTGACGGACAAAATATGGAAGCCCGCAACAAAATGGCTTGGGGCCAGTTTATCGCTGGACAAGCTTTCTCAAACTGTGGTTTAGGTTACGTTCACTCTATGGCTCACCAATTAGGTGCAGTTTACGATTTACCTCACGGTGTTTGTAACGCAGTGTTACTACCTTACGTTGAAGAGTTTAATGCCCCTGTTTGCGGCGATAAATTCCGCGATGTTGCAGAAGCATTAGGCGTTGATACAACTGGTATGTCAACAGAAGAAGCAAACAAAGCAGCAATCGAAGCAATCAAGAAACTTTCAACAGATGTTGGTATCCCGGCTGGTTTGAAAGAGTTGGGTGCTAGACCGGAAGATTTCGAGACAATGGCTAAAAAAGCATTGGCTGATGTTTGTACCGGTGGAAACCCACGTTCGGTAAACTTGGAAGAAACTGTAAAAATTTACGAAGCAGCTTATTAATATTCCAAAATAAATTTAGTTAGAAATGAGAAAATTAGACACCAAAATGATGCATCCACGTGATCAGATCACGATGATCATTGATAAGATTTACCGCAGTGGTTTAACGACCACTTCTGGTGGCAACATTTCAATTATCGATGAAAACGGAGACATCTGGGTAACTCCTTCTGCAATCGACAAAGGTACTTTGCGTGCATCAGACATCGTATGTGTACGTAAAGACGGAACGATTGACGGTCGTCACAAACCATCTTCTGAATTCCCTTTCCATAAAGCGATCTATGAAAGCCGTCCTGAAATTACAGCGGTTATTCACGCTCACCCGCCAGCATTGGTTTCGTTGAGTATCGTGCGTCAAATTCCAAATACAAATATTATCCCTCAAGCAAAATATATTTGTGGCGATATTGGTTATGCTGATTACGCATTGCCAGGTAGCCAGGAGTTGGGTGATGTAATCGCTGAAGAATTCAAAAAAGGATTCAGCGCTGTAATCATGGAAAACCATGGTACTGTAGTTGGCGGAACCGACATGGTTGATGCTTACCAACGTTTTGAAACATTGGAATTCTGCTGCCGCACGATCATCTATGGTAGCCAAATTGGTAAACCAAACTATTTGACTGACGCACAGATTGAAGAATTTGAAGCTCAAATTCCTCATTTGTTGCCTGAAATGGAAACAGTAGAGCATCCTTCAGACGAGCGTGCGATTCGCGAAGAAATCCGCAAAATTGTTCACCGCGCTTGCGACCAAGGCTTGATGATCAGTTCATACGGAACTGTTTCTGTACGTTGGAAAGGCGACGACTTCCTGATCACTCCTCCTCAGGTTTCTCGTTGGGATATACAAAACGAAGACATCGTGCAAATTAAAGGTGGGAAACGTGAACCTGGAAAAATTCCAAGTCGCTCAACTTGGTTGCACCAGGAAATTTACAGACGTAATCCGGGAATTAACTCAATCATTTTAACACAAACTCCATATTTGATGGCTTACAGTGTTACAAATGAGAAGTTCGATGTTCGTACAATCCCTGAAAGCTGGATTTTCTTGCAAGATATTCCAAATATGCCGTTTGGTTCACACTTTGCAGGCGAGGAAGCTATCTTAAATACGATCTCGAAAGATACGCCAGCCGTTCTTGTAAACAACGATTCAGTCATCGTAACAGGTGATAAACTACTCGGAACTTTCGATAAACTTGAAGTAGCTGAGTTTAGTGCTAAATCGCTTGTTATGGGCGCTTCTCTTGGAAAATTGATTCCAATCAATGATGAACAAGTTGAAGATCTACGTAAAAAATTCTTAGGCTAGAAAGCTTAGAAATATAGGGTTAGATTAATTCACAAAAGCAGGTCCTCAATTTTTGAAGACCTGCTTCTTTTTTATCTGACTAAATTGTATTTCAATTCGTGTTGCTTAATGTATTGGGTGAAAAACAAGGAGCAAATGGCAATGCAAGCTCCACCGATAAACGGAATCCGCCAATCGATTGTCCACAATAAACCACCGACAACAGGCAAAATTACCGCTGAAATATGATTGATCGCAAATCCAACTCCCATGGATGGGGCAATATCCTGGGGCTCGGCATATTTGCGGAAAAAGCTGTTAATGGCAATCGAAAAGCTGAAGAAAAAGTTGTTGACGATGTATAATCCGGATGCAACGTCTTTATTCTCAATAAACGCGTAGGAAAGGAAAATGATAATTAGACCGCCGTATTCAATGCTAAGCATCGTTCTTTCTCCAAATTGGTTGATCGCTTTTCCAATGTAAGGGCTCAGGAAATAAGTGATAACGTTATTGATAACGAATAAGGTTGTAATGTGACCAACCGAGAAATGGTATTTTTCGACTAAGATGAAAACAGCGAAAACTACGAAAATTTGTCGGCGGGCCCCGGCAAGGAAATTAAGCGTATAAAACAGCCAGTATTTTTTCTTCAGGATTAATTTTTTTTGCTGAACGGGCAGGGTGTGGTCAACAGGGTTGCGGTTTAACGCATAAAAGCCTAAAACGACGACAACGGCGCCGATAATGTAAAAGATAGCATGTAGTTGCAGATACTTCGATATAATCCAGATAAAAGCACCGACGGAGACGTTTGTGAGCGCGCCAAAGCTTTTGAGTTTGGCCAACACCTGCGGTACCCGATCTCCCTGAAAATATTGCAACGATAGTGATTGGTTACAAGTCTCGAAAAAGTGAAATCCAACCGACATCACGACGATTGTGAACAGGAGCCCGTGAAAACTGGGAAACATACCGGTAATAGTCACACCAATTCCCAATAGAATTACCGATAAAGCAGCGAAACGGTGTTCTGCAAAAATAAGCAGAAAGTAAATCACGAAAAAGGTCAGGAATCCGGGTATTTCACGCACCGACTGGATGATCCCAATCTCGACTGAATTGACCCCTGCAACGTCGACAGCAAAGTTATTGAATAGGGTACGCCAACCCTGAAATCCCATGGCAGATGCGACTGCCAGCAGGATCACATATTTGTACATCGGGTTCTCCCGATAAGTTTTGTAAATAGTCATGTATTTTGCTTATGAAAAGCAAACTTAACAAAAGACACCGGCGAAGAGTTCAAAACATGCATGCTGAGATGAAAGCTTCATATTGCGGAAATATTCCTTGCTAAAGGAAAAATTGGGGTTCTTTCCGTTGCGAGCAATTGTTGTAAAGTCGTTCGCGAATGCACTGGATGATTTCATGGTCGAATGTGCGAGTTTGCTCCGGGCATTGCTTTACACAGGCACAGCACCAAATGCACTTCTCCGGATCGGTTAGAACTTTAGTCTCAATCAGGATGGCGTCGGTTGGGCAACTTTCAACGCAAACACCACACAACGCACAGTTTGAATGATCGGTTTCCGGTGCAATTGCCGGACGTTGCTTACGGTCGACAAAAGGGCGGTTTCCCGGAATATGTTCGATATTGATTAGGCAATCTGCCGAGGAACTTTCAATTTTTGTTCTGATGGCGTTTGCGAGTTCATCTACTTTATGCAGGTCTTCAGCATCAGGACGGTTGGCAGCACCCGGTTTTCCAGTAGTTGAGTAGGAGTGTTCGCCAATGAAGGCAGCAGCTGCGATTACTTCAAAGTTCGCTTTTTGAGCGAGTTCTGTCAGTTCCAGCAGTGCATCGTCAAACTCACGATTGCCATAAACAACCACCACGACTACCTTAGAGCCTTTACCATCAATATTCAGAAAACGCACTACCGCATCAAGCGGCAAACGGCCTGCGTAAACGGGCATGCCAATTACCGAAATTGATTCGGCATTGAAATCTGATGGATCAAATGCAAAGTCCGACTTTGTTATGTTGATATTATTCAGTTTGTTGGATGATAGTTGTTCCGCCAGCTTGGTTACGACTGCTTCAGTCGTTTTTGTTGGCGAAAAGTAGATGCAGTTAGTTGATTTCATAGTCTAAAAATTAAATATCCGACAATCTCCGGTTTCAAAATTAATTTGAACGTCACCAACCGCCGGAGTTTCCCGCAAAAAAGATTAATTATCCCACTATTTTTCTTCTTAAGTTTAGATTTGATATGTCTGTCCGGTTTTTACAAACGGATTTTGAAATTTGGTTTGAAAGGCAGCCAATGCCGGTAAGTCAGTACAATGTGAAGGGAGTAGAATTTCAATTTTTTCCCGCATGAAATAGTTGATCGTTTCTTGTGTTTGGCTGTTGTTGTGTTTGAGATGGAACCCGCCGATAACAGCTTTTATTTTGTTGATACCGGTAACTGATTTCGCATATTCGCAAATATTGCAAATGCCTGAATGGCTACAGCCGGTAACAATAATTAGTTCATCATTTTGGATAAATGCCAAGGCAGAATCATCAGGTACAAAATCGTCTTTGCCGTTCTCATCAACAAAAGCAGTTGTTTGAGCTTCAAACTGATTATTGCGCGGTATTTCACCCAGGAAATAGATTTGTTCTGCTATTTGCACCGGGGTTGACGAAACGTTTAGGGAAAAGCGTGCTTCAATTTCCTGACGGCTCAAACTTAAGCCTAAATTTGTTTGATCCCGTTTCCGAAATCGCGTCATAAACGACTGGGGATGGGTGAGTAATGGCTTGTTTTGTATGAATCGCAATCCGTCGCCGTGATCCCAATGGCCGTGGCTGAGAACGATCAGATCCACCTTTTCATTCAGATCAATTGAAAGATGTTTGGCATTTTGCAGAAAAACGTCGCTGTGCCCGGTATCCAAAAGAATGGTTTTCCCATCATGTTCAATCAGATACGACAAGCCGTGTTCTGCACAGAAGCTTCCACCTGCTACATTTTCTGTAAATATAGTTATTTTCATGCCATTGCGCTTTCAAAAATCGGATCGAATTTTTCTTTTACGAATTTAGGAATTCGCATCGGCTTTCTGTTTTTTCTTTCGATGAAACAACAGTTGATTTCTTAGAACAACCAAGGAGAGAGACGAAGTATCCTTAATTATAGGTATAAAACTCCTTTGTTTGATTAAATAGCTTGATCAAATTTGATTTAAGGTATAGAGTTGTGAATTATTTTAAACGGGATGAAGATTCGCGCTGAACCAATTCGGTAGGCATTGTAATTGTAAGGTGTTCGGCTAGGCGGTTCTTACTTTCAATTTCCTGAATTAACAACTCGGCAGCTTTAACTCCCATTTCAAACGATGGTTGCTTTAGTGTTGATATTGATGGTGTAACTACTTCGGAAAAAGGTTCGTCACTGAAGCCAATCAGACCGAAATCCTGAGGAATCTTAATACCAATTTTCTTCAGATATACCATCATGGCCAATGCAGAAGTGTCGTTACCGCAAAAAACAGCATCGGGCGGCTGTGGCAGCGCCATTAATCTCTTGATGGCGTCCTGTCCATCAATCCGGGTCAGTCGGCTGTAGATTACAAGATCTTCATCGATTGGAACGTTGTTTTTTTCTAATGCAGCACGATACCCACTCATACGATCGCGGTAGGTGTGCAATACGGTAGGACCGGCCAAGTGTGCAATACGCTTGTAACCTTGTTGTATTAAGTGTTCGGTTGCTTTAAAACCAACCATAAAATCGTCTACTACGATCTTGTGAGCTTCCAATTCAGGAACGACACGGTCGAAGAAAACAATTGGAATATCCTTTTTTGAAAATAGTTGAAAATGATCGAATTCGTTGGTTTGCATGCTTAAGGAGGCAATCAGACCGTCAACACGATTCGAAAACAGCGAATGAACAATTTGCTTCTCTTTCTCCAGCAAGTCATTCGATTGTGAAATGATTACGTTGTAACCTGCAGCAAAAGCAACATCCTCCACACCACTAATAAAGGTCGAGAAAAAATGTCGGTTTATTAAAGGCACAACAATACCAATTGTATTTGTTTTCTGGTTCCGCAGGTTCGACGCGATTGTATTTGGCTGATAACCCATTTCCAAAGCTTTGGCTTTTATCTTTTCTTTAGTGCCCTTGCTAATTCGGGGGTTATCGTTTAGTGCTCTTGAAACAGTTGATGCAGAGATGTTTAATTCCCTTGCGATATCGTGTATTGTTATTGAAGACTTATGATCCATGTTGAAAATTTCGATCTAAAGATGCTAATAATTTTTTAACATCTGTAAAAATACAACTTTTTGCGCAATCGATTGCATCTTTGTCTTTTTAATTTTATATTTGCCAAAGAAATCTAAGTGCGGGATCAGCTTGTTTTTGGAATCATTAACAGGTTTGCGTGTACGCGCTCCGCCGGATTTTGTAATTTTAAGAAGATATTTCAAAGTACAATCAATAAAATAACAAGACTATGGCTATTATTTTTGAAGAGCGTTATGCTTACCACCCAGAGGATTTCAAAACTTATGATACAGAACGTATTCGTAAAGAATTACGTATTCGTAAAGAATTTTTGGTTGAGAAATTGATGGAAGAGGGTAACATCCACATGGTTTATTCTCATATTGAACGCTATATTACCGGAGGTGCCGTTCCGGGAGCAGAGCCATTGAAACTGGAAACAGTTGATGCTTTAAAATCAGAATATTTCTGTAAACGTCGTGAAGTAGGTATTATTAATGTTGGTAATACCGGTTCGGTTACAGTTGACGGAACTGAATATGTATTGGCGTTCAAAGATGCATTGTACATCGGACGTGGTGCAAAAGAAGTTGTATTCAGCTCGAAAGATGCGTCTGCACCTGCTCGTTTTTACTTTAACTCGGCTCCTGCGCACAAAGAATACCCAACAAAACATGTTACAATGGGTGATGCCAATGTACTGCATTTAGGTGCGTTGGAAACATCAAACGAGCGTAATATCAACCAGTTGTTGATCAATACTGTAGTTGATACTTGCCAGTTGCAAATGGGTATGACTGAATTGAACCCGGGTAGTGTATGGAACACAATGCCTGCACACACGCACAGTCGTCGTAACGAAGTTTATTTCTATTTCAACGTACCGGAAGGTCAGGCTGTGTGTCACTTCATGGGTGAACCATCAGAAACACGTCACATCTGGATGCAAAACGAGCAAGCTGTGATTTCTCCAACTTGGTCAATTCACTCTGCAGCAGGAACAAGTAACTACATTTTCATTTGGGGTATGGCCGGCGAAAATTTGGATTACACCGATATGGATGTTATTAAACCAACTGAGTTGAGATAATCAAAAACAAAAATCATCTATCTAATTAATTAATCATGAACGAATTATTTGATTTGTCGGGTAAAGTAGCTTTGGTTACTGGAGGAACACACGGTATTGGTATGGCAATCGGTAAAACTTTAGGTCAAGCCGGTGCAAAAATTTGTGTGAACGACCTTTCAGAAGAAAAACTTGCTCAGGCAAAAGAAGAATATAAAGCTGCCGGAATCGATGTTTTCACGGTAAAATTCGACGTTACTAACGAAGAAGATGTAGATAAAGGTATCACTGAAATTGAAAACGCTGTAGGTTCAATCGATATTTTGGTAAACAACGCTGGTATCATCAAGCGTATTCCTATTTTGGAAATGCCGGTTGCTGACTACAAACAAGTAATTGATGTTGACTTGGTTGCTCCATTGATCGTTGCTAAACGTGTTGCACCGAAAATGATTGAAAAGCGCTTCGGTAAAATCATTAACATGTGTTCAATGATGAGCGTTTACGGTCGTAATTCAGTTTCTGCTTACGCATCTGCAAAAGGTGGTTTGAAACTGTTGACTGCAAACATGTGTTGCGAGTGGGCAAAATACAACTTGCAAATTAATGGTATCGGACCGGGTTATATTGCAACATCACAAACAGCACCAATCCGTGAAGGTGGTCACCCATTCAATGACTTGGTAATGATGCGTACTCCAGCTAACCGTTGGGGAGAACCAGAAGATATCGGTAATGCTGCATTGTTCCTTGCTTCACAAGCCGCAAATTTCGTAAACGGACACGTGTTGTACGTTGACGGTGGTATTTTGGCCAACTTCGGATACGTAAAAGGCGAAAACGATTTATAATCGGTAGGCGTGAAAAGAAACTTATTCATTGCACTAACCGCCACTACACTCATTTGGGGAGCGTGTGCAAAAGAAAAGCAGTTGGTTGTTGAAAATCCGATCGATATGGCTCGTACTGACGAGGTATTGGTGTTGGAGCGTCATCAATTTGAAGCTTCTTTTCCTGTACCTGCAGCTGGAATGCTCCCTGTTGTTTTAAATGGTAAGGATACCCTTGCATCTCAGGTTGACGATTTGGACGCCGATGGTGCTTGGGATGAACTGGCCTTCCTTGTTAATTTTCAACCGAAAGAGAAGTTGGCTTTGCGCATTGCATATGTGAAAGCTGATGCTTATCCAGTGTTCGAGAAGCGCACCAATATGCGTTTAGGAATTGAGCAGGAGGATGGCAGCTACAAGGAGGTTGATTATTATATGGCTCCGTCGGTAGCCGAACCATTTAAAATTATTGCTCAAGGTGAAAGCGTGAGCTGGGAAAATGATAAAATGGGTTTCAGAACCTATTTTGATTGCCGTAATGTGAAAGATTTGTTTGGCAAGTTAAAGCCAGGCTTGATCATCGATAAAATCCATACCCCGGAGATGGGAAGTTATCACGAGTTGGCGGACTGGGGAATGGATATTTTACACTGCGGTAATTCGTTGGGGTCAGGTGGTTTGGCGATGCTGGAAAATGATTCATTGTATCGTCTTGGATCAACCGAAACTTACGAATATCAGAAAATTGCAGAAGGACCTGTTCGCTCTGTTTGCGACCTGAAATACGGCGGATGGAAAGTGGCAGATCAAAACCTCGCTGCAGTTGAACGGATAACCGTTTATCCCGGTAAATATTGGTTTCAGTCGGATGTTACTGTCTCTGGCTTCGGAGGAGAGAAGCAATTAGTTACTGGTATTGTAACGAGTTTTTTGACTACAAAACCAGAACATTTCAAGGCAAATGCAGACTATGACGCAATCGCAACGCTTGACAAGCAATCGGAAAACCACGATGAGCTTGGAATGGCGGTTATGCTGAAAGCGAATGAAGTCACTAAGGTAGCCAGATCAACGGATGTGAACTATTTTGATCAATATCCGACTGTTCCTGAAAAAGGCTTCAGTAATGTAATTTCTGAAACTTATTATGTAGCACAAAAGATTTCGAATGATAATCCGGCCAGGCACTATTTTGCTGCCGTGTGGGGGCTGGAGAATTCTAAATGGAAAGAGATGGCCAATTTTGAAGCCTATCTTTCTTCAGAGGCTGAGAAATTGAGTAATCCCATTGTTGTTACGATTCAATAATTACTTTTTTCTTGAAAAGCGGAAAGGTTGCTCTTTATGGGCAGCCTTTTCTTTCTTTGTACCGATGGCTGATGACAATTCCTAGTTTTCGGTTAAGCGTATTTGCCGATAGAGAACCTTAATTTAATTATGCTTCCATATTTTGTTTCTCCCGCCGTCATCACTTCATTTCTTTGGGCATTTTTTGTAGATTCACGCCACAAACACATTTCACCCCCAATATGGCATTAAATTATATCTGGATCTTCTTTTTCTTGATCGCTTTCGTTGTAGGGCTTGTCAAGCTCATTTTCATGGGCGATACCGAGGTGTTTACGGCGATGATGAACTCGACCATGGAGATGGCCAAAACTGGTTTCGAAATCTCTCTTGGATTAACCGGTATATTGTCGCTTTGGATGGGGATCATGAAAGTTGGGGAAGATGGAGGTGTTGTTCGGGTTTTCTCGAGAATAATTGGTCCGTTTTTTAGGAAGCTTTTTCCTGAGCTAGATGAAAAGCACCCGGCCAATGTATCCATTATGATGAACATTGCAGCGAACATGCTGAATTTGGATAATGCTGCTACTCCTATGGGGTTGAAAGCTATGCAGGAATTACAGGCTACCAATCCGAAGAAAGACACCGCCAGTAACGCTCAAATCATGTTTTTGGTGTTGAATACCTCTGGTTTGACCTTGTTGCCAATTAGTATTATGGTATATCGGGCTCAACTGGGAGCTGTTAATCCAAGCGATATCTTCATTCCGATTATGCTGGCCACTTTTTTTTCAACCATGGCTGGCTTGCTTGCTGTTGCGTACTATCAGAAGATCAACTTGCTGGATAAAGTTATTTTAGCCTATTTGGGCGGATTGAGTGCGATTATTGGGGGAATAATCTGGTATTTCTCTTCGATTCCGCAGGAGCAGATTACCTTGATCTCGAGTGTTGCTAGCAACCTGATTCTTTTTACGGTCATTATTGGCTTTATTTTGTTAGGGGTTCGGGCTCGGATCAATGTATACGAATCGTTCATTGATGGGGCTAAAGATGGTTTCAAAGTGGCCATCAAAATCATTCCGTATCTGGTTGCTATTTTAGTGGCTATTGGCGTATTTCGAACTTCAGGAGCAATGGATTGGTTTATTGGAGGTGTATCATGGGTATTAACGCAATTAGGTGTAAATACAGACTTTGTGGAAGCTTTGCCGACTGCTTTAATGAAGCCGTTGAGTGGGAGCGGGGCCCGTGGAATGATGGTAGATGCTATGACTACTTACGGTGCCGATTCGTTTGTGGGACGCGTGGCCAGCACCGTACAAGGAGCGACCGATACAACCTTCTATATCTTGGCCGTGTATTTCGGATCGGTTGGGATTAAGAAAACCAGGCATGCCTTGGTTTGTGGTTTATTTGCCGATTTGGTAGGAATTATTGCGGCAATCTCAATGGCCTATCTGTTCTTTCATTAAAATAGGTAAAAGCTTAAAAAAACAGAAAGGGTGAGAAGTTCAATTTCTCACCCTTTTATATTTAGCTTTTTGGGCTTACTTTCCTATAATGAATCGACAGTTTGCTTCAACTTAACCAACTTGGTCAATAAGCCTTCCAGTAAATCCAGGCGAAGCATATTCGCACCGTCCGATTTGGCGACAGCTGGGTTCGGATGCGTTTCAATGAAAATTCCATCTGCTCCAACCGCAATCGCTGCGCGTGCGATTGTTTCAATCAATTCAGGTTTTCCACCTGTAACGCCACTGCTTTGGTTGGGTTGTTGCAGCGAGTGTGTGATGTCCATAATAACCGGACAGCCGTTTTCCTTCATCACGGGAATACCGCGATAGTCCACCACTAAATCCTGGTATCCGAAAGTTGTACCACGCTCTGTCAGCATCACGTTGTTATTGCCACTGTCTTTTACCTTGTTTACAGCAAACTGCATCGCCTCAGCCGACAGGAATTGCCCTTTTTTGATATTGATGACTTTGCCTGTTTCAGCAGCAGCAATTAGCAAATCCGTTTGGCGGCAGAGGAAGGCTGGGATTTGTAATACATCAACATATTGGGCTGCAATGGCAGCTTCCGCAGCAGAGTGGATATCGGTAACGGTAGGTATATTGAATTTTTCGCCTACGGCCTGCAAAATGCTCAACGCTCTCTCGTCGCCGATGCCCTGGAAAGAGTCAATGCGGCTACGGTTTGCTTTGCGGTACGAACCTTTAAAGACGAATGGAATATGAAGCTTGGTTGTAATTTCAAGTATTTTTTCGGCAATTTCGAATGCCATATCATTTCCCTCAATTACGCATGGACCTGCCATCAGAAGGAAATTTTCACCCGGAAAGTTCAATTTTGGAATCATGTTGTCATTTAAATTTATGCGAATATACAACAAACAGAATAAGATTTAAACAGGTGCGCAATTGATCTAAATCAAGGAGCTAAGCGTTTTATTTTCCATTGTCCCGACTCGAGTTCGTACCTGAACCGGTCGTGAAGCCGATTAGGGCGCCCTTGCCAAAACTCAACAACCTCGGGTTTCACGATATAGCCACCCCAGTGCGATGGCTTATCGATTTCTTTGCCTTCAAACAGGTTGGAGTAGTGCTCGAAACTCTTGTCTAACTCGTTGCGCGACTTAATTTCTTTGCTTTGCGGCGATGCCCAAGCTCCAAGCTGGCTGTCGCGGGGACGCGATTTGAAATAATCACTTGAGTTTTCCGAAGTTAGTTTTTCAACGTGTCCCTTAATACGTACCTGACGTTCCAGTTTTGGCCAAAAGAAGTTGACAGCTACCTTATTATTTGTCGCCAGTTGCTGCCCCTTGTTACTATCGTAATTTGTGAAAAATACCAAGCCTGCTTCATCGGCATGTTTCAATAATACGATTCTCGAATCTGGCTGACCGTCTATCGCCGTTGAAAGAGTCAAGGCAGTTGGTTCCTCTTCTTGTATGATTGCATCATCAAGCCATTGCTTAAAAAGTTTAAGCGGATGATCTGTTAATTTGCTTTCATCCAAAAAATCGTGCTGGTAGTTCTTTCTTATATCTCGTAACATTTAAAATTATTTATAATTTCTCCAATTATGGCTATAAACAATGTTGAAAAACGGATTGTTCCACTTCTTGTAACCAATACCAAAAAATTTATGAAAGGTTTAGCAATTGCGGCGTTTTTAATGATGTCGACGATTACGTCAATAGCAGCAAGAAATCAACTTATAATCGGAGACAAGGCTACGCATACCGATGTCAAAATGCTCGGTACAAATGATGAGCATTCATCTTTAAATGATCTAAAAATGGAGAACGGGTTGATCGTTATTTTCTCGTGTAATACCTGTCCGTTTGTTTTGGCTTGGGAGGATCGCTACAACGACTTATACGATTTAGCGACCAAAAACAAAATCGGTATCGTTTTGCTTAATTCGAACTACATGAAGCGGGAAGGTGATGATTCGTTGGCGGCGATGAAAAAACATGCCGCAGAAAAAGGCTACAAATTACCTTATTTGATTGATCAGGAAAGTTTGCTGGCAAACGATTGGGGAGGGCAAACAACTCCACATGTGTTTTTCTTCGACAAAGATTTTACGTTGGTCTACAAAGGTGCTATTGATGACAATTTTAAATCAGCATCAGACGTTAGAGAAACGTATCTGAAAGATGCGATTGAAAGTGTGGGAACAGGGAATAAGGTACTCGTTGCAGAAACGAAACCGTTAGGATGCAGTATAAAACGGAAGATTAAGGATTAGGGGTTACAGTTAGCATAGTGGAGGTTTGAAGGCGTTCCAAACCTCTTTTTTTTGTAAAAGGAACAGACATAATGCAACTTAAATTGATATTCTTTGCTTTTTTGTTTTCACCATGATTGACTTTGGTTTAATTAATCCGTAATTTTGATAACAAGCGGACTTAGTTAATAATTTCTTGAAAAATAATAGCAGTTTGTGGCTTTTGAAATTAAAAAAAGATTAATTTGTACTAGAAGTAAACGTGCTGGTTTAACAAAATCAAGTTGCAGTTGTAACTTGACTAATGAATTAGTGCTAATATTTTATTAACGGATGATATCAGATAAGCATTCACCGAAAATTTTAATAGTCTCGGATACGATGGAAAATACAGATCACATGAGATCGGTATTGATTGGCAGGGGCTATTTGCCGGTATGGATGAATACAGGACAGGCCTCGGTTTTAAAATCGACCCGGGAAAAGTTCGATTTGATAATTATGGACGTTGAAATTACTGACCAAAATGGAATTGAAATCAGCAAAAAACTTCAGAAAGACGTTCAAACTCCGGGAGTTCCGTTAATATTTATTACACCCGCTAAATATGAAGATAAATTGCTGCACATGTTCCGACCCGGGGAATTTGATTTTGTGCAAAAACCGTTTAAGTACGAGGAACTGATAATCCGTATTGAATTGCATTTAGCACTGAAGCGGGTGCAGGAGGAGCTTAAAAAATCAAAAGAAATAGCGGAGAAAGCTGCCGGTGCAAAGTCCTTGTTTCTGGCTAATATGTCTCACGAGATTCGGACACCACTGAATGGTATTGTCGGGATGGTGGATATCATGCGACAAACGCAGCTAGATAAGGAACAATTGGAATATCTGGATATTATTGAAATATCGAGCGATACCTTGTTGATGATTATTAACGATATTCTCGATTTCTCGAAGATTGAAGCAGGCCAGATAAAATTTGAGAACATTGCCTTTAATATTCGGGAAGAGATAGATAATGTCAAAAAGCTGTTGGCTTACAAAATCAAACAAAGTGAATTCGATTTTTCGGTAAAAGTTAGCGATTCTGTGCCAGTACTTGTTATGGGCGACCCTTTACGTCTCAAACAGATTCTGATTAATTTGTTGAATAACGCCTTCAAATTTACAGAACAAGGGTTTGTTAAGTTAGATATAAGTCTGGAGGGTATAGCAAACAACAATTACAAGCTTCGTTTTGAAATCGAAGATTCGGGAATTGGAATTTCGCAGGATAATCAGAAAAAGCTGTTCCGAACATTTACGCAGGCTGATACTTCCACAACTCGCAAGTTTGGAGGAACCGGCTTGGGTTTAGCTATTTGTAAACGCCTCACTCATATGATGAAAGGTGAAATAGGCGTAGAAAGTGAATTGGGAAAAGGATCATTGTTTTGGTTTACGGCAGTATTTGAGCCTGTCGTTTCCGGGAAAAGGCCGGAAAGTCCGAAGGCATTTGTTTTGACTCCCGATTATCATCTGAATATTTTGTTAGCCGAAGACAACGACATCAACGCGAAAGTTGCAATGCTGTGTGTCAAACGGTTGGGGCATAAAGTAACACTGGCAATCAACGGCATAGAAGCCGTCGAGTTGTTTAAGGAAGAGCATTTTGATCTGATCTTGATGGATGTACATATGCCTGGAATGGACGGGGTAGAAGCAACACAGGAAATCAGACGCATTGAAAAAGAAAGTGGAATAGGTGAGGGGATTCCAATCATCGCAATGACTGCAAACAAGTTTAACGATGAGGTGAAATTATTTTTGAAAAGCGGCATGAATGATCATTTGGGAAAGCCATTCAAGCCGACTGAATTAGATGCAGTTATTAAAAAGAACCTTAATTTAAAGGAAGTATAAAATATTGCTGTTTACGCATGGTGACTACTGAAATTGATTTGCAAGGGAAAAAAATATTGATTGTTGAAGATAATGACACAAGCCGGTATTATTATCAAAAAGCATTAAAGCAATGTAACGCTATTAGTTACTGGGCTAAAAATGGAGCTGAAGCTGTCGATATTTTTAAAAAGACACCAGGTATATCATTAGTCTTAATGGATTTAAATATGCCGGAAATGGATGGTTTTGAAGCGACTCGCCTGATTAAAATAATGAATCCTACCATTCCGATAATTGTACAAAGTGCATTTATTCTTTCGGGAGAAGAGTCGCGTAGTTACGAGGCTGGTTGTGATGATTTTATATCTAAGCCTGTTCGGTTAACTACGCTGATGAATGCGATACAGAAACATCTAAAATAACTCGATATAACTGCAAAACTTAGTCTGGCTATTAATCGGGGTTAACTCCATACATCCTTTTCGCGGAAGTCCTTCCAGCATTTGAAGTGGATTATCCTTCTTCTTCTGTTGAATAAACTGCCCCATATTGCCTTTAGGGTTGAAGGCTATTCTGAAAAATCCGGTTGCATCTGGGTGAATAGCGCGTTCAAGTTGCTTGCTGAGATAACCCATTGTATAGCGCGGATTAATTTCAAGGCAAGGGTGAATCTTTTGACTGCCGCTGGTATCCTCAAAGACGATCATGTCGATGCCGAGTTGGCCGCTATAATTTTGCGCGTACGGCGATTTTTGTAATTCTGATTGCATCTGGTTGGCCAGCCAGGTCAATGTGCTTTCTCCTCCGGGAATGCGGTTCCACGAGCTAAAATTCAACTCATGACCAGAATACTGACCATTCGAGTTAGTTTGGAAAAAGCTGGGGCCTAAACACTTGACTTCCCCTGTTTCTTCAATTTTAAATTGAAGTGAAAAGTCTAGCTGTTTGTTCAGCCAACGTTCAGCAATCAAATAACCTTGCTGCTCCAATATCCCTCCAATCCATTGTCGATTTGCATCATTCAGTTCATTGTGGCGAAGAACAGACAATCCGCGTCCGCTGGAACTTAAAGGGGCTTTCAAAACCAAGGGGAAAGTCGACTTTAGTAAAGTTTCAATTTCAGTTTCCGATCTAACTATTCGTTCAAAAATATCACTTCCTATTATTTCACCAATAGTTTGGGATTGGATCAACTGATTCAGAAAACTCACTGCTGTTTTTCTTTCAAAGACATTGCGGTATTCGTCGATCCAAATCGTGTTGTTATCTCCCAAAAATCGGAACAGCTGACTTTCAGCCGGGCTTTTGCCCCATGAAACAAGTTTTATCTCACTATTGGCCCAACGTGATCGATCAGAACGTAGTTCGTCTATGGTTCTGAACACCGGAATAACAAAGCCAGCCTGTTCCATTTCCTCCAACCACGAATCAGGAGGTTGGGGGGAAACAACAATATCGTTACTGATTGCAAAATGCATCATCAACGGAGCCAGATCTGATTCAAATTGCCGGAGCAATGCTGAAGGTACAAAGTAGGGCGACCCGTTGGCGATTGCAATTTCGCAAGTGAGATTGAAGTGAAATATTGTTGGCATTAGATTGTACAGTACTTTTCTGAGGTCAAAAATATGAATTATGTCTTTCTGTTCAATTTTTCGTTGGACAAACTCTAAAAGCCGTCAGTCTTCTCTATATTTGTTAAATCCATGAATCAAGTTGTCGTGAATAAAAAGAGCCCGGATCATAGAGTAATAATGAAATCAGTTCGTTATCAGTCCTTTTTTGTTATTCTAATCCTGTTGTCCTTTGTGCCCTTTAACTCTCGTGCACAGAGTAAAAAGGCTATGAAACTGTTCGAAGAGGCTAAAGAGCTGTATCGAAGTCACAAGTTTTCGCAAGCTATCGATCGGTTAGGGTACGTGTTGAAACAGGAAACGACCTGGCTAGAGCCAGTGCTGCTCCAAGCTGATGCCTTTGGCGAAATGGATTCCCTGCAGTCTCGTGTTACTGCGCTCTCGAAGGCAATATCAATCGATGATCAGAAATACCCCAAGGTGTATTATTTGTTAGGCAATACCAGGTATCAGCAAGGCGAATATTGCGCTGCTATCGAAGCTTATAATCACTATTTGGAAACAGGGAGAGCCGGAAAGTTGGAGGTCGAAACCCGAAAGAAGATAGCAAATTGTGAGTTTGCAGCTAAATTGGTTGCCAACGAAGTTCCTTTTCAGGTTGAAAATCTCGGAGACTCGGTCAATACAAACGCAAATGAGTATTGGCCTTCACTAACAATTGACGACAAGAAGCTGGTGTTTACCCGGTTAATTCCTGTTGAAAATAGGGTATCACCGATGGCCCCAGAAAGCCAGGAAGATTTTTATGAAGCGGATTGGAGACAAGGTGCATGGGGAAAGGCTTATCCAATGAATGCGGTAAATACAGGAGATAACGAAGGAGCCCAAAGTATTTCAGCTGACGGTCGACTGATTTTTTTTACAGCCTGTAATCGTCCCGATAGCTATGGCGGCTGTGACCTGTATTTTTCGCGATTGCTGAATGGGC
>QKCF01000138.1 GCA_003246935.1 Sunxiuqinia sp.
GGAGGCCGGATGAGGGAATAATGCCTAACGAAAACCATAATTAAAAGGCTGGCTGAAATGGAAAAAGAAAAATTCAGTACGGTAGTTATCGGAGCAGGGCAAGCGGGTCTGTCTGCAGGGTATTTTCTGAAAAAGCAGAATGAAGATTTTATCATCCTTGATCAGGAATCCCAGGGTGGAGACTCATGGAGAAAAAGATGGGATTCTTTACGACTTTTTACCCCATCTCAGTATGATGGTTTGCCGGGTTTTCCTTTTCCAGGGAAACGAGGCTCTTTTCCTACAAAAGACGATCTGGCGAATTATCTTTTGAATTACGCAAAGAAATTTTCCTTACCCGTTAAATTAAGCACCAAGGTCATCGAATTGCGCAAAACTGCTGAGGGCTTTGAAATTATAACGACAGATGGCAGCTTGCTTTCAGATTTTGTGATCGTAGCAACAGGTACAAATCCAATAGCATATATTCCTGAATTTGCCAAAGAACTTAATAAAGGAGTGGTTCAGATTCATTCCTCAGAATATAAAAATCCGCAACAAATCCCGGGGTTGAATACTTTGGTTGTCGGAGCCGGAACCTCGGGGGTCGAGATCGCTATTGAACTAGCAAAAAGCAGGAAAACCATGATCTCCGGAAAGCCAACGCCGCATATCCCTAATTTTTTGTTTCGGTATGCGGGAAGAGCCCTTTGGTGGTTTCTTCAAAATATAGTAACTCGAAATACTCCTATTGGCCGTCAAGCCAGGGCCAAAATACTCACCAGTGGTGCGCCTTTGATTAGTGTTTCAATGGAGGATGTTAAAAAAGCGAATGTAGAGCACGTACCCCGAGTGAAAGGAATACAAAACGGATTACCTCAACTCGAGAATGACCGCATCGTTGCTGTTGACTCAGTTGTATGGGCAACGGGGTATAAACCCGACTTTTCCTGGATAAAAATAGATCTGGAAAAAAATAAGGGATGGCCGGAAACCAAACGCGGGATTTGTGAAAGTTCCCAAGGACTCTATTTTGTTGGCATGTTATTTCAATTTGGGTTATCGTCAGGATTTGTTGGCGGAGTTGGCAGAGATGCCGCTTTTGTGGTGAATCACATTCACCAATCCAGAAAATCCCAATCGAATACAGTCGAGCCTACTACCTGAAAAACTTAAGGCAGTAGGACAACGTTTAAAGTCAAGCTACACTTTCCTCTGACCTTTTTCAAATGTTCCAAACCAAGAGGACTTTTGAATTTATTCATGATAATTTATATCAAGCATTCAAATCTCAGGATTATGGTTTCAAGTATTCAAAAAGAAAAAGCTGATGCGTTCCTGAAATTTCATTATGACAAAGAAATTTTGGTCCTGCTAAACTCATGGGACGCCGGAAGTTCCAAATTAGTAGAAGCTTGTGGTTATAAAGCAATTGCTACAACAAGTATGGGAATAGCAGCCTCGTTGGGGCATCCCGACTGCGAGGTTATTCAATTGTCGGAAATGCTTCGGGTTGTAAGAGGAATCGTAAATGCTGTTCAGGTGCCGGTTACAGTCGATTTTGAAGCAGGATACGGGAACAATGTGGCGGAAATACTCGAGTCGGTTAAGAAGCTTATTGCCACCGGAATTGTGGGATTAAACATCGAAGACAGCATTGAGTTAAGTCCGGTGCTAATTGACGAGATGGAATTTTGTGAAAGGATATCAGCTATTCGTGCATTATCCGATTCACTGGGATTTCATTTGGTGATTAATGCAAGGACCGATTCATTTTATACCTCGTTGGGGTCGACGAAAGAAAAATTAGCTGAATCAATCAGGCGTGGCAATAAATACCGGGAAGCCGGGGCCGATTGCATTTTTGTGCAACCCGTGTGGGATAAAGAAACCATTGCAACACTGGTGAAAGAAATTAACGCACCAATCAATATTCTTTCAAACCCGGCAATTGGAGCTGAATTACCTCCATCTGTCCAGGAACTTCAGAATTTAGGCGTTGCCCGTTTAAGCTTGGGCTCAAGTTTGATGAAAGCAAGCTTAGCATTAATTAAAAAGGTTGCTAACGAATTATCCGAAAAAGGAACTTACTCGGTTTTATCCGATACCATGACACCACGGCAGGAAGCTGCATTAGCCTATAAAATGGCAATAGGGATGAATAAATGAGTAAAATAAAGCACGAAAGCAAAACATTTGGGGTAAGTAATGACACGCAGAGTGATCAACTATACGACACAGACAATACCTAATTATTCATAATACCATCTCGCACTTAGGCTTCAAACTGAAAAGTTAAACAATTAACTTTCAATGCCTCCAATGATTACAGTGTTGAATTAATGAGTATTATTACGATATGATTTTAAATTCATAAAATCCTTATGAGGAGGAGTTCAGTCATATGTTTTCAGGTGGTCATCGTGCTTATAAGTATTACGGCACTTTCTATTATGATTCGGTTTCCATTGAACGAAGGGAGAGCCCGGGACTTAGACCTGTTCAGCATATACTCTGACCCATTCATCTTGTATGGATATGCATCATCAATCTCGTTTTTTGTTGCGTTGTATAAAGCATTCAACTTAATCCAATATATCGGACAAAATCAATTGTTTTCACTAAACTCGGTCAGAACTTTAAGAAGTATAAAATATTGTGCAATCATATTAAGCATTTCAATTGCAATGGCAGGTCTATACATAGCGATATTTCATAACAAGGAAGACGATCCTGTTGGTTTTCTTGCCATGTGTATCGTAACTACTTTAATATCTGTCGCAGTTGCAGCTATTGTCGCAGTGCTTAAAAAAAAACTTGCAAAATGCCGTGGATATGAAAACTGAAAATGACTTAACAGTTTAAGCTATTCCAATTATTGAGAATTTTGATAAAAACATTAGACTGCCAAATACGTGATATTTTAGGAAATCCGGGGAAATTCTCATATAATTTCATAAAAGTACAGGTATGAATGAAAAACGAACAAAAACAACAG
>QKCF01000251.1 GCA_003246935.1 Sunxiuqinia sp.
TAAAGTTTAGGTAAACACTCACTTTTGCCATGATTGTTCGATTTAGTCGTTTAACAATGAATTTGTTTTCACTGGTAATAATAAAGTACGAAGGGAAGCTAAAAAAGATGCTGTTGACGATTGGTAGGGTGAATAATTAAACAACGGGGAGAGGGATTTGCACGTTACAGGGAGAAAATGAATCTGCAATGTAAACACGGTTGGAAATTGGTTCCGGAACGGCTGGTAGAGGAAAAACACGCATAGAAACATCCTAATAAATTAACAGTCTGTTTTCTAGTAGACATGATTCAATAGGAACGGGAAATGAGGATAAGGTGACCATATTCAGCACTTCTTTATCGTAGTTGTGCAGAATAACGATTTAGAGACCTGTGTACCTAACGAAAAAATGCCTGCTCTGACCGTGAAGGTCAAAGTAAGCATTTTCCATTATAACCCTTTGTTGGGTTTGATAGGCGTATAATTACATGCTTAGTTCACTTCAATTGTTCCTTTCAATTGGTTGTCGGCTGACGAGCTATTGATTTGCAGAATGAATTTTCCGGGCTCAACGACCCATTTATGGTTTTCTTCAGAGTAGAAGGCGAAGCTGCTTACAGGTACCGAGATGGAAACTTCTTTCGATTCGCCTGGTTGGAGCATTATTTTATCGAACCCTTTCAACTCTTTGGCGGGGCGCATTACAGAGCATTTTGGATCTGAAACATACAGTTGGGTAACTTCGGAGCCTGCTACTTTTCCTGTATTTTTCACGGTGAAACTTACCGTTACGTTGTCATCAGCAGTGTATGCTTTTTTGTCGGTTTTCAGATCACCGTATTCAAAATTGGTGTACGATAAGCCATAGCCGAACGGGAACTGCGGTTTAATCTTCTTGGTGTCGAACCAGCGGTAACCCACCAGGATTCCTTCTTTGTAGTACTCGTCGATGCTGTCACCGGGATATGATAATTCTCCAAACGAATGTGCAGCATTGTCTTCTAATTTTACAGGGAAACTGAATGGCAACTTACCCGATGGGTTTACATCGCCACTTAATATATCTGCAATGGCATTACCGGTTTCACTGCCTAGGTACCAGGCTTGAACCAATGCTTTAATATTATTCAACCAAGGCATAGCTACGGCATTTCCGCTCACCAAAATCACAGCTGTGTTCGGGTTGATGTTGATGATATCTTTCAGCAACGCATTTTGGTTGAAGGGCAGATCGTATGATAAACGGTCTCCTCCTTCGCAATCCTGGTGGTGATCTTTATTCAGGCCGCCAACAAAGAGGATCAGGTCGGCTTTCTTCGCTGTTTCAAGCGCAGCCTGGTAGAGGCTGTCCTGATTTTCTTTGGGCTCAACAACGCTGCCATACCATGACGGGCCTGATGAGTAGCCCATACTATGCAGAATTGTTGCTTTCGAGAAACGCTTTTGAATACCTTCGAGCGGAGATATTTCATATTGTGCTTTCAACTCGGAAGAACCACCACCCAAGGTCATCATCTTGGTAGCGTTTTCTCCGATTACAGCAATCGTTTTAGTCGTCTCAGGATCGATTGGGAAGAAGTTGTCTTCATTTTTTAGCAATACAATACCTTCGGTGGCTACTTTTCTTGCAACGTCGTGGTGTTCTTTGTTGTTTTTGCATCCGAAATTGCGGGCCATATTCATGTTGGTGTGGAACATCAGGCGCAGGATGCGACGTACCTTGTCGTTAACAACTGATTCTGCTATCTCGCCACTTTTCAGTTTGGCGTAGAATGGATCAGCCAGGTAGTAGTCGCTATAGGCAAAATCGCGCGATGCTGTTAAGCCGTTTGTCCAGCTGCCCATTTCGATATCTAAACCGTTTAATGCCGATTCATCAGTATCATGAGCGCTGCCCCAGTCACTGACAACTACGCCATCAAATCCCCATTCACCTTTCAGAATATCGTTCATCAACACTTTGTTGGTTGTAGCATGTTGGCCATTGTATTTGTTGTAAGCTCCCATGAGCGACCAAACACCGCCTTCGGTTACGGCAGCTTTAAATGCAGGCAGGTAGATCTCGTGTAGGGTACGGTCGTCAACATTCACGTTGATATGGCCGCGCCATTCTTCCTGGTTATTCAGGGCATAGTGCTTCACACAGGCTGAAACACCATTTGATTGAACACCTTTGATGTAAGGAATCACCATTTTTGATGCTAAGTAAGGATCTTCACCCATGTACTCGAAGTTACGGCCATTTAGCGGTGTGCGGTAAATATTCACACCAGGTCCCAGAAGAATGTCTTTTTTGCGATAGCGAGCTTCTTCGCCTACGGCGACACCATATTCTAACGCAGCTTCGGGGTTGAATGATGCTGCCAGACAAGTCAGCGCAGGAAAAGCAGTGATGGAGTCGTTCGTCCAACCCGCATATCCCCAGTTGTCCCAATTGATTTCTGCACGCACGCCGTGAGGGCCATCTGACATCCATATTTCAGGAATACCCAGGCGGGGAACTCCCGGAGAGCTAAATTTGGATTGAGCGTGGCACATGTCCACCTTTTCTCTCAGGCTTAACTGAGGAATGATTTCATCGATTTTTTGCTCAATCTCTTCATCTGACAGTTGAACCTGAGCAAAACTAATTTGGCTAAGTATTGCCAGTAAAAGAACGAATAGGCTTTTTTTCATGAGTTTATTTTGATTGGTTGTTTCCATGTGATGTGTGCAATTAAGAATAATCTTTTTGCCGTAACATGATTTGAATGTTAAAATTAGGAAAGTCTTATTTCGCGGCAAGTTTAATCTGTTTTTAAGGTGTCCGCTTTTACAAAAGCAGCCCTAAAAAGAAACATTTTTGCACATAGCAGAACTGGTACAAAGAGGTTCTATGCAGGATTATTTCGGGTTTTCTCGAAAAAAGTCACATCAGTTTTGTAATGGAAACTTAGTATTGGTTACTGATTGTACATTCAAAATTGCACCGAATTTAATCTGGA
>QKCF01000171.1 GCA_003246935.1 Sunxiuqinia sp.
AAGCCCCGATTTGCCGGCTCGCTTTTGGAAGATTGCGGAATGGATGTCGAAAAAGCCGGGCTATTCGTTTCGGCAATTTCGATTTGCGGAGAAGGATAAGTTTATCAAGGACTTTCTTGAAATCTATGAGCAAGCTTGGGTGAAACATGACAACTACAAGCGGATTGATCCGGAAGATATCGATAAAATGTTGGTGGAATCGAAGATGATGCTGGATGAAGATTTCATTTGGTTTGTTTATCACGATGACCAGCCTATTGCGTTCTTTATGATGGTACCCGACTTGAATCAGCTTTTTAAGCGGATCTATAGCGGTAAGCTTAACCTCTTCAATTTGTTGAAGATGCTTTGGCTCCGTCGTCAAAATGTGATTAGTCGTTGCCGGGTGTTGGTGATGGGGGTTATCCCAAAATTCCAAAAGAGTGGTATCGAGTCTGCTATATTCTACCAGTTGCGACAAGTCATGTTGAAAAAGACCTGGTATAAAGAAATGGAGTTAAGCTGGGTGGGCGACTTCAACCCTAAAATGATATCAATCTTTAATGCGGTTGGTGGCAAACACGAGAAAACACACTTAACTTTGCGTTATTTATTCGATCCGAATAAGGAATTTAAGCGGGCACCAATCATTACCGACTAGTCATTCCGCTTAATCTGAATTTTTTAAACTGTACTTTGGGACAAATATTATATAAGACCATGCAATTACAAATTGTCGATAATGCCGCAAGCCGGAAGCTTTTTCATAAAGTACCACATCTGATTTACAAGGGTGATGATAATTGGGCTCCGCCATTGGAAGGAATGATTGAAGACACTTTCACTCCTTCGAAGAATCCCTCTTTTAAAAACGGAGAGGCGATCAGATGGGTTTTAATTGGGGAACGTGATCAGTTGCTGGGGCGTATTGGTGCTTTCGTCAACTATGACAAAGCAAAAACATTTGAACAGCCGACGGGAAGTTGTGGCTTTTTTGAGTGTGTCGATAGCCAGGAAGCTGCCAATATGTTGTTCGATGCTGCTCGTGAGTGGTTGAAGGAACGTGGGTTGGAAGCCATGGATGGTCCCGTGAACTTTGGCGAGAATTACGTCAACTGGGGATTGTTGGTTGATGGTTTTATGCCGCAGGGTTTTGGTATGCCTTATAACCCGAAGTACTATCAAAAGCTGTTCGAAACATACGGTTTTCAGATGTATTTCCAGCAGTTTAGCTACCATTTGGACACAACATTGCCTGAATTGCCTGAGCGTTTTTGGAAAGTTGCCGAATGGGTGTCGAAAAAACCGCAGTTTAAGTTTGAACACTTTTCATGGGATCAGGCAGAAAAGTATGTTGAAGATTTTGCCCGGGTATATGATAATGCGTGGCGTTTTCACGAGCATTTTAAGCCACTCGATAAAGATGATTTGCGTGACTTCCTGAAGTCGGCTAAACCAATTCTTGAGCCCGAATTTATTTGGTTCGCTTATCATGAAGATGAACCGATTGCTTTGTTTGTGATGATTCCCGATTTGAATCAGATTTTGATTGAGATGAAGGGAAAACTGAATTGGTGGGGTATTCTAAAATTCTTGTGGTTGAAAAGACAAAAGAAGATGACGCGTACCCGCAGTTTGATTATTGGCATAGTGCCGAAATATCAGCGTTCCGGTGTTGATGCAGCCATTTTTTGGCATCTGCGTCCGGTGATGTATCGGAAAAATTGGTACAAAGAGATGGAACTAAGCTGGGCAGGAGATTTCAACCCGAAAGTTGTTGCTTTGTACGAATCGGTGGGTGGTAAACACACAAAGACGCACTACACGATGCGTTATTTGTTTGACAGGACGAAGCCGTTTCAGAGAGCTCCAATAATTAATCCGGAAAAAGTTTCTGAAAAAAAATAAAAAAGCTTTGGGATTTACACAACTGTGTGTATATTTGCAGCCCGATTGTAATAATGTTGTTTTAAAAGAGATCAGCGATGAAAAAAGACATACATCCAGATAGCTATCGTATGGTAGCGTTTAAAGACATGTCAGACGGTACAGTTTTCTTGACAAAGTCTACGATTCAAACAAAAGAGACAGAAGTTGTTGATGGCGTTGAATATCCAGTTGTTAAATTGGAAATTTCAAGTAGCTCTCATCCATTTTATACAGGTAAAATGAAACTTGTTGATACCGCTGGTCGCGTTGATAAGTTCATGAACCGTTATCAAAAACACATGGATGCACGTAAAAAATAATGTACGTCTACACGAGATAAATTAGAGCTCCGCCTTCGCGGAGCTTTTTTTTTGTCTTAATTTTGAAAGTTAAATTTTTGAAGATGAATATCGTTTTATTTGAAACAGATCAGCGTAATTGTTTATTACCGCTTTGCTATACTCGTCCGGTTGCTTTGTTGCGTACAGGCATGCTTACGATCATGGAGAAATGGGCTTTTCGCCTTAAGGGAAACTATTCGTATAAAACTGAATTATACATGAAAGATAAGTTTCCTGTGAAGTTTGAGGAAGACAACTTGTTGGTGTCCTCTCATATTTGTCCTGATGATGAGTTGGTGAAGTTGGTCGAAAGTCTTCAATCCTTTCAAGGCGTGAAATGTCACGGCATTCCTGTTGCTCTTAGGTTGCCAAAGAGTGAAGCAAAAGCTTATCCCGAAATAAAGCAGAATATCACTTGGTTAGTGTACAACGGAGACTTGGATTATGTCCGTTATCCGTGGGATTTAAATGAAGTGAATGCCCGCCAGATCAAAAGTGATTTCGATTTGTTGACCAAGGGAAGAAAGTCTGTGCCTTTGAGTGAAACAAATCAGGTTGTGGCTCCCGAGAATATCTTTCTTGAAGAAGGAACCAAAGTAGAGTTTTCCATGATTAATGCAAGTGCCGGACCGGTTTATATTGGTAAGGATGCAGAAATAATGGAAGGTTCGTTAATTCGGGGACCCTTGGCCATGGGGGAGCATTCGGTCGTTAATATGGGAACCAAAATTTATGGTCCGGTAACGTTGGGCCCATATTGTAAGATTGGGGGCGAAATAAGTCATTCAATCTTATTAGGCTACAGCAACAAAGGGCACGATGGCTTCCTTGGCCATTCTGTTTTGGGTGAATGGTGTAACTTAGGGGCCGGATGTAACGTGTCAAATCTGAAGAATACCTACGATAAGGTGAAAGTCTGGAATTATCCCGACAATAAATTTATTCGAACAGGATTGCAATTTTGTGGTTTAATAATGGGGGATCACTCTAAAGCAGGAATTTCAACCATGTTTAATACTGGTACTGTTGTTGGAGTAGGTTGTAATATCCATGGTGCAGGCTTTCCCCGGCAGTTTGTACCTTCTTTTTCCGATGGAGGGGTGTCTGGTTACAAAGTTCACCAGTTGAAGACAGTGTTCGGAACGGCAGCACAGGTTATGGCGCGTCGTTCGTCGGAGTTGACTGATGTTGATCAGCGAATTTTGACAACGGTGTTTGATAAGTCTGCAATCTATCGGAAGTATTAGAAATTTTGCGTGCCTTTGGCATGGTGCTTGCCCTGTGAAAGGGATCAATGAAATACAGAACTGACAGCGTCAGAATGACAGTTCATTTTTTCAAATTAGAACAATGGCAAATAAAAAAGAACAAGTGGCAAAAACGATGATATACAGTGGAATTGGCGATGATGAGAGTGAACTTATTCCAATCATGGCAGACGGGGATGAGCAGGAGTTAACAAATTTTCAGGCTCCGGATATTCTGCCAATTTTACCGCTTCGAAATACAGTGTTGTTTCCGGGGGTGGTTATTCCAATCACTGTTGGTCGTCAAAAATCGTTGAAGCTGATTCAGGAGGTTTTTCGCACCGATAAACTTTTGGGAACTGTAACACAAATCGACGGGGCAGTTGATGATCCTGAAGAAAAGGATTTATACAAGGTTGGTACAGTGGCCAAGATTCTGAAAATTCTGGAAATGCCTGATGGTTCTACATCTGTGATTATTCAGGGTAAGCGTCGGTTCGAAGTCATCGAATATCTGGAGGAATTCCCTTACTTTAAAGCTAAAGTGAATTTACTGGATGAGATTACGACAGATGCCGATAATGACGAGTTCAATGCGATTGTTGGTTCATTGAAGGATCTTTCGGTTAAAATTGCTCAGTACTCATCAAACGTGCCTCCTGAAGCAAGTTTTGCAGTTAAAAATATCGAGAATTCGACCTTCCTAATCAATTTTATCTGTTCGAATACCGATCTGAAGGTAGAGGAAAAGCAAAGTCTTCTGGAAATTGCTGATTTGCGAGAGCGCGGTATTCAGGCAATTTCGTACTTGGTAAAAGAAGTGCAGATGTTGGAGCTGAAGCGCGATATTCAGTCAAAAGTGAAGTTGGATTTGGATCAGCAGCAACGTGAATTCTTATTGAATCAGCAGATAAAAACGATTCAGAATGAATTGGGAGGTAATCCTGTTGAACAGGAAATAGCTGATTTGAAAGAAGCTGCGAAGGCTAAAAAATGGTCCGGGGAAATGGCCGATTTTTTTGATAAGGAGGTCAACAAGTTGTCGCGTTTGAACCCTGCAGCTGGAGAATATTCCGTGCATTATACATATTGCCAGACTCTACTGGAACTACCTTGGAATGAATATACCGAAGATAATTTCGACCTGAAGCACGCAGAGAAGGTACTGGATGAAGAGCATTATGGCTTGGAGAAGGTGAAAGAGCGGATTCTGGAACACTTGGCAGTGTTGAAGTTGAAGAAGGATATGAAGGCTCCGATTTTGTGTTTGTATGGCCCTCCCGGAGTTGGTAAAACCTCACTCGGTAAATCGATTGCGAAGGCATTAGGTCGTAAATATGCTCGTATGAGTTTAGGTGGGTTGCACGATGAGTCGGAAATTCGTGGCCATCGTAAGACATACATTGGAGCCATGCCTGGTCGTATCTTACAAAACATTAAAAAGGCAAAATCCTCGAATCCCGTTTTCATATTAGATGAATTGGATAAGGTTTCGAGCGATTTTCACGGTGATCCAGCTTCTGCTTTATTGGAAGTTTTGGATCCGGAGCAAAATACTGAGTTTCACGATAATTACATAGATCTTGATTACGATTTGTCTAAAGTCATGTTTATTGCGACGGCAAACACGCTGGGCACAATTGCTCCACCTTTGCGGGATCGTTTGGAGTTGATCGATGTCAGCGGCTACATATTGGAGGAAAAGATCGAGATCGCTAAACGTCACCTGATTCCTAAACAAAAAGAAAATCACGGGTTGAAGACCAACGATGTAAAGTTCTCTCGCGATGTGATTGAGTTAATTGTTGATCGTTACACCAGGGAGTCGGGTGTACGTGAGCTGGACAAAAAAATTGCTAAAGTGATCCGTCGTGTAGCACGTAAGGTGGCATTTGAGGAAACTTATAATGTCGATCTCACAGAAGCTGATATCAAGGAATATTTGGGAGCTCATGAGTACTCTCGTGAAATTTATCAAGGCAATGAATTTCTCGGTGTTGTTACTGGTTTAGCTTGGACCGCACATGGCGGAGAAATCTTGTTTGTTGAATCAAGCCAAAGTAAGGGGAAAGGCGGATTGACCTTAACCGGAAACCTTGGTGAGGTTATGAAGGAATCAGCGATGTTGGCTTTGGAGTATTTGAAATCTCACACTGAGGAATTGGGAATTAGTTACGATGTTTTTGAAACTCATAGCTGGCACGTTCACGTTCCGGAAGGTGCTATTCCTAAGGATGGTCCTTCTGCAGGTATTACCATGGTCACTTCGCTTGCTTCGATTATAACGAAGCGTAAAGTGCGTAAGAATATAGCCATGACAGGGGAGATGACCTTGCGAGGAAAAGTATTGCCAGTGGGGGGTATTAAGGAGAAAATTCTGGCAGCCAAACGGGCCGGTATTAAAGAGGTCATCATGTCGAAAGAAAACCGCAAGGATGTCGAAGAGATCAAAGATATTTATTTGAAAGGATTGAAATTCAAATTTGTCTCAACGATCGATGAGGTTTTAGATTATGTCCTTCTGAAAAAATAAGAATAAGTCAAATCAATAGGGGAAAGTTGCTGGATCGGAAGAATCAGCAACTTTTTTTATGTGATAGGGAAGCAATTTAACTTCTCAAAATAAGCCAATGCCGATCGATTCATGGGTTCTTCCATCGAAAACTGTTCGTAGGTCAGGTAAACTGCCTTTTTGCGTTTCTCTATTCGTTTTATGTATTGCATATTCACATAGGCTGAGCGGTGAGCTTTCAGTATGTTGGGTGAGTTTAGCAGCTCAGCGACCTTGAAAATATTCTGTGTTATTTCCACCTCTTTGCCTGTTTTCAGATAGATGCGGCAATAGTTTCCTTCCGAACGAATCACCATTACATCTTCCGCATTTATCAGTGCAAATCCGTTACGATTTGGGAGTTTAATTTTGGGATTCATCCGTTTTGTTCGGATGAGCATGTCCATTTTTCGCTCAAATTCGTCTGTTTTTTGTTTGTTTTTGAAACGATTGATGACTGAGATTAGTTCGGCCGGACCGAATGGTTTTACCAGGTAGTCAAGCGGTTTAATGGTCAACGCAGGGAACGCGTATTGACTGTGTGCTGTTGTAAAAACGACCTCTGTTTTTAGGTTACTTTCCAAGACCACCTGACCAACTTCCAACCCATTCATTTCAGGCATGTCGATATCCAGAAATATAAGATCAGGGATGAGCTTCTTGATCATCTTAATTCCTTTTTTCGGACTTAAGGTGCTATATAGAACCTTAATCTCCTTAAAGGCATGCAGATAGATTTCCAATAGGGCAATTGCGTCCTCATTGTCGTCGATAATAATTGCTGTAATCTCTTTCTCGCTCATGCTCAGTTCAAATCCATTTCACACAGAATCTTAATCTGTTTTTTTGATCCACTTAGGCAGACTTCAAAGTTTGTGCCCGATAAGGTGCAGGTGCCGTCGGTTTTGTTTACCTGCGATAATTTATCGAGGTTAATCATTGTAGACCGACTTAGTCGAAAAAAATTCTGGTCAGACAAGATCTTCTCAAGTTTTCCCAAGTAGGTGTTTGCCAGCTCTTTTGTGCCGTTTTGCATTACCATTGTCGAGTATGCACCGTCGGCTTCAATATATAAGATCTCAGTTGGGTCAACCAGAATGTGGTTGTTTGTTGAGGAGATGCGCAGTTTGGTTACTTTATCAACGTTGTTAAGGGCGTTTTGTATTTTATTCTCGATGCTGGCGCTCATTTGGGCTTGAAACTTTTCGATTTTTTCTTGCAAAAGAGTAAAATCTACCGGTTTTAATATGAAATCATAAATCCCGTTTTGGATGGCCATGATCGCAGAATCTTTGTAGGAACTCACGATAATGATGTTGCAGTTTGGATCTTTCCCCTTGAATAATTCGATTAATTCTTCACCATTCCGTCCAGGCATTACAATGTCCAGAAATACAATGTCAGGGTTTGTTTCGATATATTTAAAAATTGCTTCGTCAGAATTTGAAGCTTCTTCAATCCTATTTATTGATGGTATTTCCTGTAAAAAATACCGTAGGATGTCGCGGGCATCCTGTTCATCATCTACTATCAGTACACTAAGCTTTTTTTCCATGTTAAGAAACTTGCCTTAAACAAATTTATCAAAAAATGTTGAACGTTGGTGTTTTCTTGTTGTGCACTATGCGAAAATTGGCCAAGCCCCCGGGTTTGGAGGACTTTCCAAAGGGAGGGCGAAGTGGTTTTTTATCTGATTTTGATCAATATTTCAAGATTTATTGTGTGTTTTTCAGAAAAGCTATATTTGTAAAAAATGAATGTCATGATACAGGTTAATGGTAAATACCGTTTCTGGTTGATCGCATTGGGAATAGTTCTGGCGTTGTTCCTGATGTGGTACTTTAGCTCCCTGATTAGCTATATTTTAATATCGGTGATTTTATCATTAATGGGACGACCACTGGTGCGAATTCTGACCAAAATCCGTTTGGGTAGAGTTAGGATTGGACAAGGGCTAAGCGCGTTTCTTACGCTGCTTGCATTTTGGGTGTTTGCTGTTGGTTCTGTTCGTTTTTTGATACCGTTGTTGGTGAGTGAATTTCAGGAGCTTTCCAGTATCAACCCAGATTCTGTTTTCGAAATAGTAGACGAGCCGATCGTTCGATTCCTGAGTTTTGTAGGGCATGAACCTGTGGACTCGGGTAAAGCGTATTTTTCTGAAATTTTTCAGAATCAGTTAAAAGGTAGTCTGGGGGTTGAACAAATTTCCAACCTTTTGGGGACTATTGCGGGCGCATTTGGAGGGCTTCTGATCGGCGCATTTGCCGTATCGTTTATTACCTTTTTCTTTTTAAAAGAAGAGAATATGTTTCGGGATGGCGTTATGCTTTTGATTCCGACCGAATGGGAAGAAAAAGTAGCACGGATGATGCATTCAATTCATTTTCTTCTTCGTCGCTATTTTCTGGGATTGTTAGCCGAGGTCTGTTTGGTCGGATTATTGGTTACTATTGGTTTAACAGCAGTTGGGTTAGGCTTTAGTCATGCAGTGGTGGTTGGTGTATTTTGCGGCATGTTTAATATTATTCCCTATCTGGGGCCGTGGATGGGAGCTGCTGTTGGCCTTTTAATCGGAGTTGCCGTAAATATTCATGAAGACTTTTCGTCTCATACATTGCCGCTTATTGGTTTAATGGTGATTGTCTTTGGGGCTGTACAGATTATCGATAATATATTGTTTCAACCACTAATTTATTCAAATAGTGTAAAAGCTCACCCGTTAGAGATTTTTCTGGTAATTATGGCTGCCGGCAGCTTTGCCGGGATCGTCGGAATGATTTTAGCTATTCCTGTTTACACGATTTTGCGAGTCGTCGCAAAAGAGTTCTTCGACCAAATGAAACTGGTACAGAGGATTACGAAGAGTCTGTAGATTTAATTGATTTTTTCGATGTTTATATTTTATTAATAGTCATAAGCTATGATTTATTTAATGAGCTTTATTTTAATAGTCTGAAAATGAGTGATTAGTCTGTCCTTGCGTAGTTGTTTTAATGTATTTTATTGTTTTTGTGAGGGGAAAAGCACATTTTTTTTATTAGCAGAAAAACCATAAGACAAGATTGTTTGTTGTAGTTGTGAGTTCCAATATCTCTCATATATAAAAGGATATAACTAAAGCTAAACGCATGAAACTAACAACCCTTGTCAAATCTCTGATCAGATTGTATCTTTTAGCTTCGTTTTTCACATTGTTCCTGGTTTTTCATTTTTCGGTTATCTCATTTGCAAACAATCAAAACTCGTTGATCGACGGACATTCGCATGACGAGATTAAGCGTGGGGAACGATTTTTCAAAGGTTTACTGCCATTTAATTTTAAAGGACAATCGTGCGTGTCTTGTCACAATATCATGGCAACCGACACCTTGAATTGGAATCCATCAGCGATGGCAATTGCTGTTAAATACTCCTCGTTGGATTTTGAATCTTTCCAGGCTTCTATTGAACAGCCTGTTGGAAACATGTTGAGCAAAGTTCATGCAGGAATCAATATTGAAGAAAAAGATCTGAAGGCTGTAAAAGCCTATCTTGATAATATGGCAATGGTTGGACCTAAGCCTGTTAAACCGAGCATCAATAATATATTGATCTTCCTGTTTTTCGGGGTATTGATCACCTGGGCTTTGTTGGAGTTGATTTTCTTCCGAAAAATTAAATATCCTTTTATCCCAGTGGTCGTGTTATTGGCTTCGCTGGGTTACCAAGGGAAAGTAATTAACGAGGAAGCCATCAAATTAGGACGTTCTCAGGGCTATGCCCCGGATCAACCGATCAAGTTCTCACATAAAATTCACGCCGGTGATAACAAAATTCATTGTAAATATTGTCACCATACAGCTGAGAGCAGTAAATCCGCCGGAATACCGGCAATGAATCTATGTATGAATTGCCACGTGATTGTCAGAGAAGGATCTCATTCCGGCAAATTTGAAATTGCCAAGATTGTTGATGCAGTCGAGAATAAGAAGCCTGTCGAGTGGGTTCGTCTGCATAACTTACCTGATCATGTCTTTTTTAGTCATGCACAGCATGTCGGTGTTGCCAAACTCGACTGTCAAAAATGTCATGGTCCGGTTGAAGAGATGAATATCATGCGGCAGTATTCGGATTTGTCGATGGGCTGGTGTGTGAATTGTCATCGAGAAACGGATGTCAAGTTTAAAGAGAACAGCTACTATGAATCCTATGCGAAAATGCACGAGGAAATGGAGACAGGCAATTTGAAAGCGGTTAAAGCAGCAGATATCGGTGCAAACGAATGTATGCGCTGTCACTATTAAGAATAGACAAATTTGTCTGACGTTTTCTTAAAAGATTAGGATAGGCAGGCAAAAAAACGATAGGTCGAAGACCAAAACTGAATACACAAAAACTAAACACCTTTTTAATGAAAACCTACTGGAGAAGTCTTGAAGAATTGCAAGATCCCAAGGCCTTACGCATTCAGGAAGCCCGGGAAGAAGCCAAGCAAAAAAGCCTGCTGTATAAAACAGAAGGAGGCAATGGCGGCAACTCGCGTCGCGATTTTCTGAAAACATTGGGTTTTAGTTTGGCTGCAGCCTCAATTGTCGCTAGCTGTAAACGGCCGGTGGAGAAAGCGATTCCTTACCTCGTGAAACCTGAGGATATTACCCCCGGTAAAGCCAATTATTATGCGTCGAGCTATTATGATGCGGGTGATTATTGCAGCGTGGTGGTCAAAGTCAGGGATGGTCGACCTATAAAAATTGAAGGGAATGAGTTGAGTCAGATTTGCCGTTCCGGGACAAGTGCCCGTGTGCAGGCTTCTATACTTAACTTGTATGATGGCGCTCGTTATAAAGGCCCGGAGAATCTTAGTAAAAAAATTACCTGGGAAGATGCTGATCTTGAAATTCCCAAGGTGTTAAAAGAAATTTCGGAGACTGGTGGTCGCACGGTTTTGTTAACTCAAACCATCATTTCTCCTTCAACAAAAAAAATTATTCAGCAATTTTTAGAGGCTTATCCGGGTGTCGAGTGGATTCAGTATGACGCTATTTCTGCTTCCGGAATTTTATCGGC
>QKCF01000022.1 GCA_003246935.1 Sunxiuqinia sp.
TGCCAATAAATTAAGCTGGCATGATAAATTCTCAAATACTAAAGTTATTAAAGTCAAATCTTAATTATCTAAATTATGAAAAAAAGACTCGTTAAGTTTGCAGCAATATGCTTTGTAGCACTAACAATGTTGCCTTCTTGTGCTACTGTTTTTGGTGGTAAAATATCTAGTTGCCAACGTACTAAACCTGCAGCAAGTGAACCTGCCCGACAAGTTAGGGCAGTAGCTTTAGTTGCAGATATATTGTTATTTTGGCCAGGTGCAATCGTCGATTTCGCTACAGGAGCAATTTACAAGCCTTGCGACAATTAGTATATCCTATAAACAACAAAAGGATCAAGCTGCTATAGTTTGATCCTTTTGCTTATCGTAAACTCCAGAAAACTGGTACCATTTGCAATTTGCAGCCCCCGAAACCTGACATCTGAGTTAAACTGGGTCTGTACAAAAGAAGCCCCGACATAGAACCAGGGAAAATGATACCCTCCGGATAAACGAACCTCCCCTCCAATCCCCGGCTTCCTCAGAATCGCTACTCCCTCATCCACATACTTCATCCGGTTATGCCGAAAACCAATCTGCAAGGAGGTTGAAGCTGTAATTATCGCCTTACGAAAAGGAACTAATGAATAAGCATATCCGAAACTCCCATACAAGGAATATGAGTGAAAGTGAATTAAATCCGCCCAATCAACAAAGTAGTCACTACTGATTTCACTTGGAATTATACCTACATCATTCTCAACTTTAAAAGATGAAAGCCCCATTCCCCATAGAAAAGACCCTGCACTTTTCAATTGCAAGTCTGTTTGGTTGAAAGCGGCTTTGTATGAAAAACGTTTAGAATTTAAAACGTAGATAAAATTCACGCCCAGGTTACTTGTCTTCAAATCCCCCATCAAGCTATATACACCATCATTTAATTGAAATCGACCCGCATTTTCACCATGAAGTGTCGCATAATAGCCCTTTGCACGCAATGCTACAACATCTAGAATGAAGGGACGTGCAATAATATAGCTCTGTAAGCCAAAACTTGAAGTGTTGCCGAATTTCTCAATGTTCTTATCCGAAAAAGGCAAAACCGCTCCTACTTTCAAGCCAAACCATTTATAGTTTAGACCAGCGCCAAGCTTAAAACTATCGTTAGAGCGGTATTTGATCCCTAACTCATTTCCTCCGTCATTTAAAGTCACATGATTCCCTTTATCAGCATTGTATATTCTTACAATCAGATCATTGTAGTATGACTCGATATAATCCGGATCATATCGTTTTTTGACAAAAGTTTCTGTTCTCTGCGCACAGAGAAATTGACTTGCAAGAATTAATGCAAGTATCCCCCATCCCTTTTTCATTCAATCTTAAATATCAAGCTTCACCCACACCGGACAATGGTCAGAATGTACAGCGTTGGGCAATATCCCCGCATCAACAATTTTCTTTTTTAACGGCTCTGTAACCATGTTATAATCGATACGCCATCCTTTATTTCGCGCCCTGGAGCCTGCACGGTAACTCCACCACGAATAGTGATCAGGCTCTTCGTTTACCTCCCGAAAACTATCTGCATACCCCATATTCACAAATTGCTGAAACCATTCACGCTCTTCCGGTAAGAATCCTGAGGTATTTTGTTGCTTATCCGGATTATGAATATCGATCCATAGGCGACAGATGTTATAATCGCCCGAAATAACCAAATTAGGAAGGTTTTTACGCAGTTCATTTAAATAAGCCGTAAAATCGGCCAAAAAATCCATTTTATAGTCCTGTCTGGGCCCACCAGTCGTTCCGGAAGGGAAATAGGCGCTAATGGCGCTAAAATCCCCAAAATCGGCTCTTACAACTCTTCCCTCTACATCATATTTAGAACTTCCAATTCCCTTTTCAACGTGAAGTGCCGGCTCCTTACTCAAAATCGCCACACTGCTGTATCCCGGCTTCTGAGCTGAAAAACTATAAAAGTGATAACCTAAAGCCTCAAATTCCTCTTCACTCATCTGTCCTGGTTGCGCTTTCGTTTCCTGCAAACACAGAATATCAGGATTTTCAGCCTTCAACCATGTTAAAAAATCTTTCTTTAAGGCTGCTCTTAAGCCATTCACGTTGTAGGATAAAATACGTTTCACAAAAATTCGTAATTTTGATTAATCTTTTCAAAAGTAACAGAAACAATTAACTCAGAAAACCCAGTGAACAAAGGCATCGTCATAAGGTCAACCGGTAGTTGGTACTCAGTAAAAACTGAGGCCGGTCAAGTTATTGATTGCAAAATCAAAGGGAATTTTCGCATCAAAGATATTAAAAGTACCAACCCAATCGCAGTCGGAGATCATGTTGAGTTCAGATTGGATGAGCAAGACATGGAAAAAACAACCAATAAAGCGGTTGGCTTAATCACAGAAATTTGTGACCGTAAAAACTACATCGTGCGTAAATCGCCCAATCTTTCGAAACAATCTCACATTATTGCTGCCAATATCGATCAGGCATTCCTGGTGGTTACAATCAATTTTCCGGTGACAACCACTACGTTTATCGATCGATTTCTGGCTTCTGCTGAAGCCTATAGAATACCGTGCACGCTCATTTTCAATAAAATAGATCGATACAACAAAGATCAACTTACTCAATTAGATAACTTAATTGAACTTTACAGCAGTGTTGGCTATCGCTGTCTAAAGACTTCTACAAAGAAAAACATCGGACTCGATATATTGAAAAAATGGATGACGGGCAACATTAACGTATTCTCCGGCCATTCGGGCGTAGGTAAATCGACTATCATCAATAAAATTGAACCAACACTAAATTTAAAAACAAAAGAAATTTCAGAATACCACTTATCAGGCCAACATACGACGACGTTCTCTGAAATGTTTGAATTAGATTTTGGCGGATACATAATCGACACTCCGGGCATAAAAGGTTTTGGTATGCTCGATATGGACAAATATGAAATTGGCCACTATTTCCCGGAAATTTTCAAACGCCTTGAAAAATGCCAATACAATAATTGCACTCATACACACGAACCGGGTTGTGAGGTCAAAAAAGCAGTCGTTGAAAGCGAAATTGCCGAAAGCAGGTACTATTCATACCTCGGATTATTAGAAAGTGACCAAAAATATAGAAATTGATCTAGATTACCCGAAAACACAAACCCGCTTTTTGCGGGTTTTTTATTGTCTTTACCACTACAAATCAATGCTTTATATTGAAATAATCATAGATTTTAGCCGCTCTAGAATCTCCTATTTCTGCGGCCACTGTATCGTAGGGTTGTTTTTTTAGATTCTCAAGGCTTTTAAATTTCCGCAAAAGGTGTTGAATTGTCTTCTCCCCTACTCCGGGGATATTTTGTAATTCAGACTGAATAAAATTCTTCGAGCGCTGCCTTCGATGAAAGGTAATTCCGAAACGGTGCGCTTCATCACGCGCATGTTGAATTACTTTTAAAGTCTCCGAATTTTTATCTAGGTATAAAGGAACCGAATCTCCGGGAAAAAAAATCTCTTCTAACTTTTTCGCAATTCCAATGATTGGAATCTTACCTCGAAGATCTAATTGCCCGAGTGCATTTAATGCCGCACCAAGTTGCCCCTTACCACCATCGATAATAATTAAATTAGGTAACGGATTATTTTCATCAAGTTGACGTTTATATCGCCTATAAATAATTTCCTCCATCGAAGCAAAATCATTTGGTCCCTCTACCGTCTTTACATTAAAATGGCGATAATCCTTTTTCGCTGGCTTTCCATTTTTAAAAACAACGCAAGCTGCCACCGGATTTGTTCCTTGCAAATTCGAGTTATCGAAACACTCGATCTGAATGGGCAACTCATGCAAACGCAAATCCTTCTTCATCGTCTCTAAAATTCGATTAGTACTTTGCACGGGCTTCGAAAGTGCATACTGCTTTTCTTTTTCCAGTCGAAAATATTTTGCATTTCGAATCGATAGATCCATCAACTTTTTCTTATCCCCTCTCACAGGAACTTTAAAAGAAATTCCTTCCAATTCGATACCAGGCATAAACGGCACAAGCAATTCTTTTGAATTACTAAATATTTTTTGCCGGATATCTACAATTGCATACTCCAATAATTCTTCCGGCGATTCGTCTAAAGCTTTTCTAATTTCAGTTGTATAAGTTTGTACAATCGCCCCATTGATCACTTTCAAATAATTTACGAAAGCTGATTTTTCAACCACATCTATTCCGAAAACATCAACATCAGTAATCGTCGCACTAACAACTGTCGACTTATTTTGAAATTTCTCCAGCGCGTCAAGTTTTATTTTAATCTGGTTCGCCTCTTCAAATTGATAGTTTCCGGCGAACTCCTTCATCATCTCTTTCAAATATTTTATTACTCCAGCGATATTCCCTTTCAAAATATCTTTTATCTCATCAATATACTTATAATAATCCTTCTCCTCTTGATACCCTTCACACGGACCTAAACAATTTCCAATATGGTATTCCAAACAAACTTTATATTTCCCGCTTTGAATATTTTCCTTCTGTAGATTCAAATTACAAGTACGAAGTTTATACAGTTTCCGAAATAATTCAAGCAAAGTTCGCACTGCAATAACCGAAGTGTAAGGACCAAAATAAACAGAGCCATCTCTTATAACATTCCGAGTTTGAAATACCCTTGGAAAAGCTTCATTTTTGACAACGATCCACGGATAAGTTTTGTCATCTTTCAACCGAATATTATACCTAGGCTGATATTTTTTAATCAAATTATTTTCGAGCAACAAAGCATCTTGCTCTGTCTCCACAACCATGTGTTTAATGTCGTAGATATTCCGAACCAATAAAGTTGTTTTACGATTTTCATGGTTCTTCGTAAAATAAGAAGCAACTCGTTTCTTCAAATTTTTAGCCTTGCCCACATAAATAATCTTCCCCGAATTATCAAAATACTGATAGATTCCTGGTTGATCCGGCAAGACCGAAACGAGCTTTTTTAAGTGATCTAAACGACTATCCACAACATCAAATTTTAGTCTTCTTTATACTACTTCATCAAATATTAAAGCGGATACTCCATTCAGAATATCCGCTTTAAATTTATCGTTTTTATAAAAATATGCTATTCAAAAACAGAGATTCAATATTCAATTATACTATGCGTCTCATACTTGCTAAGCAACTTTTTATTGCCGTTTTCGATAAACTTCAAATCACAAATAAATGAGAAATAAACCTTCTTCACATTCATCTGCTGAACCAATTTTAACGCAGCTAAAGCAGTCCCTCCGGTAGCCAATAAATCGTCATGAATCAAGACTACATCATCTTTCGAAAGTGCATCCAAATGCATCTCTATTGTATCGGTTCCATACTCTAACTCGTACGATTCATGAATCGTCTCCGCCGGTAATTTACCCTTTTTCCGAGCAGGAACAAAACCCGCTCCAAGACAATAAGCAACCGCTCCGCCCACTATAAATCCACGCGATTCCAGCGACACAATCTTGGTTATCCCCCTGCCCTCAAAGTAAGAACTCACCTGATTAACTACCTCCTTAAAGGCATCTCCATCCTTCAGTAATGTTGTAATATCCTTGAAATTGATACCTTTTGAAGGGTAGTTCGGTATCTCTCGTACGTATTGTTTCAACTCCATTTTATTCGTTTATTTCAACGTTCCACGTGGAACACTACCTACCTAACATGATCAAAAGAACGTTAATATCTGCGGGGCTAACGCCTGAAATACGGCTTGCTTGACCTATCGTTTCGGGTTTAATTTTTGCCAATTTTTGACGCGCTTCAGTTGAGATTGTATGGATACTCTCGTAGTCAAACTTGTTCTCAATATTGATATTTTCCAATCTTCTGAACTTATCAGCCATCTGTTTTTCACGTTCAATATAACCTGAATATTTGATCAGAATTTCGGCCGATTCCAAGATCTCTTCAAACCTGTTTTCTGGAATTTTTGAAAGGAATTTTTTGAACGGGGTCACCGGTTCAATGACGTCAAAAATTGAAATTTGGGGCCGCGAAATCACGTCTCGCAACTTAACTCCTTGTTTTAACGCAGTCGTATTTTTGCCCTCCAAAAGCTCGTTTATGAACTGTGGTTTGATCGAAAAATTAGATACAAATTCTACAATCTCGTCTCTGTATTTTATCTTTTCCTGAAGCAAAATCATCCGTTCCTCTTTCGCTAGTCCCAACTCAAATCCCTTCGGAGTTAGTCGGGAATCGGCATCATCTTGCCTTAAAAGGATACGATATTCTGCTCGCGAAGTAAACATCCGATACGGTTCGTCCACCCCTTTTGTAACTAAATCGTCAACCAAAACACCTATGTAAGCTTCATCCCTATTCAGTACAAAATCATCTTTCCCGTGGGATTTTTGATGCGCATTTATACCTGCAATCAACCCCTGTGCCGCTGCTTCCTCGTAGCCAGTTGTTCCATTTATTTGACCTGCGAAATACAAATTATGCAACAGTTTTGTCTCTAATGTATGGTAAAGCTGCGTCGGATCAAAGTAGTCATATTCGATCGCATAACCTGGTCGAAAGATCTTGGCGTTCTCCAAACCTGGAACCAATTGCATCGCTTTATACTGAACATCCCAAGGAAGAGACGAAGAAAATCCATTCAAATAATACTCAATCGTAGTCTCACCCTCCGGCTCTAAAAACAATTGATGTTGCGTTTTCTCAGCAAATGTAACGATCTTAGACTCGATACTTGGACAATATCTTGGGCCAGCACCAACAATAGTTCCATTGTACATTGGAGAATCGTCAAAGCCTACTTCAAGTGTTTTATGAACCTCCTCATTGGTATAAGTGATCCAGCAAGGTCGCTGTGTTAAGGTACTTTTCTCACCAGGTAAATACGAAAATTTATAATAACCTTCGTCTCCTTTTTGCTCAATGCACTTCGAAAAATCAATTGTGCGACCGTCAATTCTGACAGGTGTTCCAGTCTTTAACCGACCAGTTACAAAGCCCGCTTCGGCCAGCTGATCGCTTATAAAATAGGAAGCAGACTCCCCTATCCTACCGCCTTCCATCTGCGAACGACCAATATGCATCAAACCATTTAGGAAAGTTCCGTTGGTTAAAACGACCGTTTTAGAGCGAAACTCCACACCTATTTTAGTTTTTACCCCCTTAACAGCACCGTCTTCAATTAGCAAATGAATCACAGCATCCTGCCATAAATCCAAATTTTCGATCATTTCCAACTCTTTTCGCCACTCTTCCGAAAAGCGCATACGGTCACTCTGCGATCGCGGACTCCACATAGCGGGTCCTTTCGACCGATTCAACATACGAAACTGAATTGACGTCCGATCAGTAATTACCCCCGTATATCCTCCCAAAGCGTCAATCTCACGAACGATTTGCCCTTTAGCAATACCGCCAATTGCGGGGTTGCAAGACATCTGGGCGTATTTACCCATATCCATTGTGATGAGCAAGGTTTTCGATCCCAAATTGGCAGCTGCGGCTGCGGCTTCGCAACCAGCATGCCCTCCTCCTACTACAATGACATCATAAAATGGTAACATGTATCTAAATTTTAGGCTACAAAATTAATAGAAAAGCTTCAAATAGAAAAGCTTAGAAAATGGAGAGATAAGTGTCTTCTTTTCCTGTCATAACCTTCTTTTGCTCCGGCTCCTTATCAGGATAACCCAACAAATGCAACACACCATGAACTAAGATACGACGTAATTCTTCGTCAAAACTTACGCCGAATTGTGTAGCGTTCTCAGCAACCCGATCAACACTAATGAAAATATCGCCTGAAACGATACCATTCTCAACATAGTCGAACGTGATGATATCAGTAAAATAATCGTGATCGAGATACTCCCGATTCACATTCAGCAAATACTCATCGCTACAAAAAATGTAATTGATTGATCCTGGTTTTTGATTTTCGGAAATGATAACAGACTTGATCCAGTTTTTGATTTTGTTTCTTTCCAATTTTAGAGGCTTCACATCCTCATTATAAAACAGTATGGGCACGATTTAATTTAAATTTTAATTGTATGATTGAACCGTTATTTTTGAAACTAACTTCGTCAACGATATTGTGTATAATGAAAAGCCCTCTCCCACCCTCTTTCTTTAAATTAACTTCAGCCGTCGGATCCGGAAAGGTTGTATAATCGAAACCACTACCTTCATCCTGAACTTCAAACAACAGAGTGTCTTTGGTCAGTTCGGCATGAAGCGTGACAAATTTATTTAGATCAAACTTATTTCCATGTCCGATAGCATTGGACACAGATTCACATACGCCTAAGGAAACATATCTGAACTGGGCGACGTCGAGATCACAGAGAGATAAAGCTTCCTCTACGAATTCATGTACTTCATTTAAATACCGATAGTCAGAAGGTATGCGTAAGGACTTTTTCAATATTACTGATTTACCTTATTAATATAATTTCTATACTTATCTTCGTAAAATTTGCGCATCCGGACTGAGTTGAACCTCAAATCCTCGACTTTATTTTTCTCTTCCTCCTTATACTCAAAAACAGACTCAGGGTTACTGTAAAATTTCTGCTCAGCTGTTGTAGATTCACGAGTATCATCAAGCTCTCTCTCCATCTCCGCTTTTTCCGCCTTCAATAAGTGATCGAGAATTAAATTCTGACGATTGATAACCCGTTCATCTAAATTTTTGTTGAGCAAATCGAGTCTATTTTGTTCAATAAGCTGATTAATTGCTCTAAGTTGCTCTTTTGCAGAACTTCCAACACGATCGTCCAAAATCATATCACTGATCATCTGTTTCAACATTTCTTGTTGCATCAATGATTTTCCGACTTGCTGACCAAGTTTCCCCTGATCACCATTTTTTATACCTTCGATCATCCGTTGCAACTGATCTTTCAACGACTGTTGTGCATCCTTCAACTTACTCATCGATCCTTTACCCCGACCACCGGGCTTATCACACTCCTGATCACCCGGCATTGCATTAGCCATCATCTTCTCCAAATTTTCAAGCGCCTCATTTAATAAAAGCGCTAACTCATTAAACGCAGTAATTGCATTTTGTTGAAAATTGACGGCTGAACCAAAATCAGCCTCTTTCAAATCGTCCAAAGACCTTTTTAACGAAAAATCTATTTTTGACAATTCACTATTAACTTTAGAACTTACAGCCGGCGTCCTGGAGGCAAGTGCATACAACGAGTCTTCTACTTGTTTGGACTGTACTTCCAACAACTCTTGCGTATACTGCACGTTCTTTAACGACGGATCGCTAACTGACAGGTTTTGGGACAAATTTAAAACTTCTTCTTGCTCTAAAGACAAAAAAACCAGATTCTTAAGGATTTGTTTCAAGTTCTCTATGTTTTCGCCGGCAGAAGCCATTTGATTGTTATTAAGCATCTGTTGCAGCGAGAACGCCATATTCAGTAACTTATCTCTGTTTTTCGAGATACCTTCCTGTGCCTTTTTGGTTTTCTTCTCTCCCAGATCTTTCTTTATCTGATTATAGTTCTGATCGACGCCTTCAAACTCATCACTCATCGGATAAAGTTTCATCGGCTTATCAAGCTCTCCGTTTGTCTGCTGCAGGTCGGATAACTTATTGGCAAGATCATTCATACGAGACTGATTTTCAAGTTCCTTATCTCGGATTTCTTCTAGATTATCCTTATGTATACGATCGCCTTGCCGATTCTCACTCTCTGCAATCTCATTGACCTCTGATATAATTGATTCGATCTCTTGCTCTATCTTGTAGCGTTTTAACATCTCCAGATTACGATCCAACTGTTTCGCCATATCTTCCATTGGAAAATCGAGCCGATCCATCAAATCATTAAACCGATCCTTATTGAATTCGTTCGCCAGCTCATTCAATTCATCAAATAGTTTCTTCAACTCATCGTTCATTACTTCTTTTAACAAATCATCAATCTGCTTCTGCTTTTCCAACAAATCCTGCTTTTGCTCGCTAAAAGAATTCTGTAGATTATTAAGCTGACTATTTCTGTCCCGAATCTGCTTTATCGAATTTTCAAGTTCATTTTTCTTATCCAACATCTTCTTCATGAATTGCTGTTGATCCCATTCGTTCAAATTCTGGGAAATATTACGATACTTGAATTCTTCAAACTCCTCCTTCATCTGCTCCAAAAGAGAACGACTATCATCTACGAAATTCTCAACATCTTCATACAAACTATCCTCTTGTTGAGTTAATTCAGTGAATGATGGAAGGCTAAAACTAAACACGTCGGAACTACTCTTCTTAAAACCATGGGAACTATCATTATCACTAACAACAAAATAATAAGAAAAGGAGTCGCTTAATCCGCTAAATTCATTGAAATCAATCGCATAATAAAATGCCTGCGACGTTATATTCGGTAGTATGCTAAGCTGAACCACAGAGTCATTTTGACCATAGCGAAGATTGAATGTCAAATTATTAAAACCATAGTCATCCATAATTTTTCCTTTAAAGTAGAAACGAGTAAGATCGAGCGAATCCCGTATCTGGTAAACATCTATCCCGGGAAATTCATCCCTCACTACATCAATGGTGAATGTTAGTAACTCCTTAAACCCAATATATTCGTTACAAGCATAAACTTTGTATATACCTGATTCTTTGATGATTTGATTTACTTTAAACTCTCCCTTATTATTATCAACAGCTGTCAATTTGTCCGTATTATACATTATAATTACAGAATCAACGTCAGCACAGCTAAGATCCCATTGTAATTGACTACCAAACGGAACTTCAAAACTAGTAACATCAGCAAAAACCTGCTTTTGAAGCTTTGTATAGGCTGGGGGAATAAGAGAAACCGAGTAACCTAATATTAAAGGATCCGGGATAACTTCAATGTGATATTGGTCTGATACAAAATAAAGATCAGTAAAAAAGACAGAAAATGAGGACTGTATATTATTCAACTGGTACTTAAAAACGCCATCTCCATTCTCCATAATGAAGTTTTCTCCACCTATATTTACATAAACATTTTCAGGTATTCCATCTCCAACACACGCCACTTCAACCTCCATTGAACCA
>QKCF01000104.1 GCA_003246935.1 Sunxiuqinia sp.
TTGATACGTGGATGATTCAGGTGTTTAAGCAGATCATCATTGCTGTTACTAATGTCAACGCGGCGTAAAGCCACGGTTACCAGTTCGCTTCCGGATTCGAGCAAAGCTTCCTCCATAATGGTGTTCGAACTGAATTTGCCTGTGCCGGTAAACAGGCGTGATTGAAATGTTTTGTCGGCTATTTTTAACAGTTTCATTTTTTGTTTTTTAAGAAATTCTTTCGGTTGAGATTGTGGTTAGCTCAATAGTTTTCATCCATTCCAGTGTACTCTGCGCAATGCTGTCGTTTCTCCAAATGGCAGATGAGATTGCCAGTCCATGCAAGCCTGCTTGCATCAGATCTTCTACATCGTTGAGCTTAACACCACCGATTCCCACAACTGGGATCTTGATGTTTTGTGCTTTCATCTCCTTCAAAATAGATCGGTAACCGTCAATCCCAAGTAGGGGGCTCAGTTTCTCTTTGGTTGAGGTGAAACGAAAAGGTCCTAAGCCGATGTAGTCGACTCCCTGCTTCGCCAGGCGGATGACATCATTGATTGTATTGGCTGTTCCTCCTATGATGAAATTGTTACCAAGTAGCTTGCGGGCCTCTTTGGGCGAGCAGTCCTGCTTACCCAGGTGTACGCCGTCGGCGCCACTTTGAATGGCAAGTTCGGGATTGTCGTTGATAATAAGCTTAAAATCGAACTTGGATTTCAGCGCTTTGATCTTTTCAGCTTCATCCAAAAACTGTTCATCGCTGTGCTTTTTCATACGCAGCTGGATCCATCGGCATCCGCCCTCCAGTACCTGACGGGCTTGCTCTGCCGGACTGCTGTTTTCAGTGGGGTGCGTGATGAACTGCAGTTTTGCTATTGTGTTGCTCATAAACTCATTTTTAGCGGTTTTCGATAGAGCCGGTAGCTCTCTCTTTTGAGATTCATAAAACGATCAGCTACCCGGGACGGTGATTTGCCTTCCTGCCAGATGCTTCCAAGGGCTGCCATACCATCAAAGCCGATATTACGACAAGTTTGAACCTTGAGCACTTCGATACCCCCTAGGGCAATCACTTCAGCTTTATTGTAAGTAGCCAGAAAATTTGTCAGCTCATCGTAGTCGAAATTGGCTTGATAGCCTTGTTTGGAGATCGACGGGAAAATAGGGCTCAAAAAGGCATAGTCAATTTGATCCGGTAGTTGGCGCAATTCTTCCATACTGTGGCACGAGGTACTTTGGCTTCCTTCGAAATCTCGCCATTGAGCCATCCGGTCTTTCGTTCTGGCGGTAAAGTGAATGCCACCCAGCCCGAAATCAACAGCCAGTTGAAAATGATCGTGGATGATGATTCTGCTGAAAAACTTCGGGGTGACAGACTTTAGTAGTTTGCTGATTTCTTCAACCGACCAGCTCGGCTTTCGCAGATGAAAGTGTTGAAGTCCCGCATCAAAAAGATTGTTGATCACTTCGGCTTCGTGCTTAAAATGATCGGGAGGTGAAATCACGATAAGCTTCATGATTGTGTATTTACCGGTTCTTCAACTTCTTCTTCGTAATGTTTGCAGGGACCATGTTGCTTCTCAGCTTTCATGTTGCGAATTTCATGAGACGACTTCATCGAACAGAAATTATCACCACACATCGAGCAGAAGTGCGTCTTCTTATTCTCAGCATCGGGCAAAGTTTCGTCGTGAAACTGAATGGCTGTTTGCGGATCCAATGCCAAAGCAAACTGGTCTTCCCAGCGGAATTCGAAGCGGGCTTTGCTCATAGCATCGTCGTGCAGCTGGGCCCCGGGGAATCCTTTCGCTAGGTCGGCAGCATGGGCGGCCAGCTTGTAGGTAATCACCGCTTGCTTCACGTCTTCACGGTTTGGTAACCCCAGGTGTTCCTTTTGTGTAACGTAACAAAGCATGGCCACGCCATGTGCTCCGATGATTGCTCCGCCAATGGCTGATGTAATGTGATCGTAGCCGGGAGCGATGTCGGTTGTTAAGGGACCTAAGACATAAAAAGGAGCATTATCGCAAACTTCCTGCTGCAGCTCAACATTCTCCTTGATCTTGTGTACCGGCACATGTCCGGGGCCTTCAATCAGAACCTGTACATGGGCAGCACGAGCCTTGTGGGTCAGTTCTCCCAATACCTTTAATTCGGCAAACTGTGCTTCATCATTGGCATCGTAAACCGAGCCGGGGCGCAGTCCGTCACCCAGAGAAACAGCAACATCATAAGCAGCAAGAATCTCGCAGATCTCGTCGAAGTGGGTGTACAGGAAATTTTCCTGATCGTGAATCATGCTCCATTTGGCCATGATCGCTCCACCGCGAGACACAATGCCGGTCATTCGTTTTTCAGTTAATTCAACATGATCGCGCAGTAAACCGGCATGGATGGTGAAATAATCAACGCCTTGCTCGGCTTGCTCAATAAGGGTGTCTTTGTAAATCTCCCAGCTCAGTTCTTCAACTTTGCCATTCACCTTTTCAAGGGCCTGGTAGAGTGGTACTGTGCCAATTGGAACGGGGGAGTTGCGGATAATCCATTCGCGGGTTTCGTGAATATTGTTTCCGGTCGAAAGGTCCATTACCGTATCCGATCCCCAGATGACGGCCCAGACGGCTTTGTCAATTTCTTCCTGTATGCCCGACGAAAGGGCAGAGTTTCCAATGTTGGCGTTGATCTTCACCCGGAATTTCGAGCCAATAATCATCGGCTCGCACTCGGGGTGGTTGATGTTGCAGGGAATCATGGCACGACCGGCAGCAATCTCCTCGCAAACGAATTCCGGTGTGATGTAACTTTCGATTTTGTGCTCGCGACCTTCATTTAGTTTATCGAGATTCTGGTTTTCGCGGATAGCCACGTATTCCATTTCAGGTGTTACGATTCCCTGTTTGGCATAGTAGTATTGCGTTGGTACCTGTCCGGCTTTGGCTCTTAGAGGTCTGACATTGAC
>QKCF01000311.1 GCA_003246935.1 Sunxiuqinia sp.
CTTTTCGTATTCTGCACCATCACGAAGATTTTTGAAGCCGTCAAGGATTGCACTTTCCTCCATTGATGAAATCCAAAGCCGCTTAATTGGCTTTTTACAGCCTGCCTTTTCATAGACAAGACGAAAAATCAGCTCGCCCTCACGTCCTGCATCACAGGCATTGACAATCTCGGTAACACGGCTGTCATTCATGAGCTTTTTAAGCACACCAAATTGTTTTGACTTATCCGCAGAAATAACAAACTGCCAACACTTAGGCGTAATCGGCAGGTCTGAAATATTCCACTTCTTGAATTTTTCGTCGTACATATCGGCATCAGCAAGGGAAACGAGATGTCCCACACACCATGACACGATATATGCGTTGCCCTCCATGTAGCCGTCCTTTTTGTCAGTTACTCCAAGAGCCTTTGCCAGTGCCATTCCGACACTTGGCTTTTCTGCAATTACTAACTGCATTGAATTCCTCCTTTGATTTTGGGTATAAGAAAAGAGCTTACGTTTGAAACGTAAGCTCTATGTAAAACTATTGAGGGCTGCTCTATAAGTGAAACTTTGTACGATTACTAATTGTTATGAGAATAAGAATCTATTAAAATTTCAATTAACTTGTTGTAATAGTCTTTGAAATCGTTAGGCCAAACAATTTTACTCCCATCTGATTCATATAGAAACTGTTTAAGTTTTCTCTTACACAAAAAACTATCGAAATCTCCAAATGAACATAACCAATAAAATGTATTTGGAAAAAGATAGGCTCTAGCAATCTTACATTTACTCCATAGTTCTGATACGATAGAAGGACTAAGTGTTTTACTGCTTTCAATAACCTTATAAAACTTTTCTAAATCATTAAGTAAAAAATCGATTCTATCTTGAAAAACAGTTGCCCGTATTTGATTAATACTCATCGCATACGCAGGCCATATAAGAAAATCAAATTTGTTTTTTCTAATAAAAGTATAATCTTTTACAATATTTTCGGAGAATTCAAATATTTTTTGGATACTACATAATCCATCTTGAGCAATCAATACAGTAATTGAATCTATGTTGATTTCATATTTTGTGTATTTGTCTGGGTCTCTATATTTTGCTAAATTGTCTTTAGTTATTTGTTTTTCGTTTAGTAGATATATATTATTCTCTACAATACTATTGTATTTTTCCTGTATATCTGTTTGTATATCCGTTTCTCTCACCACTTTTTGTGTATTGTTCCGGGTTAAAATTCATAAATAGCATCTTCTATTTAGCAAATTTTCATTTTGTTCAGTATACCATATCTAAGCAATAATTTCAACCGCTTTTATGTATCGCCCCGAAAAATCGGGGCTTTCCATTATACCTCTTCGTCCTCGTTAAAAACATCCTCATTCACAGTATCTTCCTCATAATCCTCGTCCTCATCACCGTAATCAGCCTGTTTCGGAGCTTTTGCACCCTTTTTAGGCTTTACAACCTTAAAATAATAGAATGCACCTCCGCCACCTGCAACAAGAACTAAAACAATTATCAGCATTGGATTTCCGCCACCACTTTTTGTTTTGGTGTCCTTATCGTTCTGACTTTCATCGGATTTGACCGAATTTCCGTCTTTGTCTGTTTCAGAAGAGGATTCCGTACCATCTTTCAGCTCCGACTGAACCTCTTCTGGGAACTTTTCAGCAAATGCCATCAGGTCATATTCGTCCACAAGGTTCATGAAATAAACATTCTGCTTGCCCTTGCTGTCCTTGTCAATGACAATATAAAAGGTGTTTCCGTTCTTCGATTGAATACTGAGGAACTGGCGGTTCACCACATCATCAGAAACATCTTCGAGGAGCGTCCCGTTGCCTTCGGGCAGGGAACTTGTTTCATCTGATACGGTTTTATTCTCATTGGCATTAGTTTCGGATATATCCGTGGTTTCTGTGGTATCATTTGGCTTTTCAGATTCAGTAATAGACGTGACAGGAAGCTCTTCGGTTGATACTACTTCGGAGTTTGTGACGGTTGTAACAACTGGAGCTTTTTCCGCTGAAACACTTATTGTGGGTATAAAAAATGCTCCGCAAAATAACACGGAGCAAATAATTTTATTCAATTTCTTCATTTTCACTTTTCCTTTCGATTTTTGTTAATGGAATAGAAGTTTTCGGCGTGCCTGCAACAGCCTCACGCTTAATTTTTGTAAGCATTTCTTTTAGCTGTGAGCCGTTAAGATTGCTGAGCTGAACAATCTGCACAATACGAGTGTTTTCAAGCTCGGTATTACGGCTGATAATTGCCTTTTCTTTTTCTTTCAGCTCCGATATTTTTTCACGCACATCGTTAAGGTCAGCCTGACCTCTTTCAATAAGCTGTTCGGTTTTTTCTAGTGGGGTCATTAAAAATCATCTCCTAAAATAAATCAGGGCGGTTGCCCTTAGTTTCCTGCAATAATTCATACAAATCATACACGCCAAGTTCCTCAAGCTGAGCTTTTACCGCCTCGTCAAAATCATTTGCCGTCAGCGTTACATCAAGAATATAGTAATCATAATAGACAGTGACAATAATTTCGTTCCCGTCCGCATCGGTTGTGGTATAGCTGTATGAACGTATTTCGTGTATAGATACAATTTTCAGCGTGTAAAGAGTATTGAAAAGCGTTTGAATATCATTTTTCAAGGCATTGTTATACTCAAAACACATATTTTTCGCTGTCAGATATGAAATTAAGCCGTAGGGGTCGTGCTTGATTTCATCAAGGTGATAGCGGTATTCCTGCCAATTAACATAATATTTCGGAATATTGCTGATATAGTCGTTCAGATTGTTTTCAAGTGATTTCATATAATCCTCAGCGGCGTAAATATCATCATCCTCGGCAGTATAGGAAGTGGCGATGATTGACGTTCCAGTGTCGCACATCATCATAGTCAGCGAGCTGCATGCCGATGTGAAAATCCC
>QKCF01000434.1 GCA_003246935.1 Sunxiuqinia sp.
TTGGCATCGTAAAGCAAGGAAGCCAAATCGTATTGAAGCGGGCCTTTTCGTCCGCCCTGGTAATCAATAAAGGCAACCGTATTATCGCGCAGCATAATATTGCGCGACTGGAAATCGCGGTATAAAAAGTAGTCGCTTTCCGCTTGTAACAAATATTTGGTGAAGCTCTTGAAATCGTCTTCCAGCAGTTGTTCATCGAAAGGGATTTTGGCCAACTTCAGGAAATAGTACTTGAAATAGTTCAAATCCCACATCATCGACTGCTCATCGAAAGCAGCACGAGGATAACAGTAATTGTAATCAATGTCCTGTCCGGCGGTTATTTGTAGTTTTGGTAAATCAAGTAGCACGCGCTTGTACACATTCACTACCTTTTCTGAAAAGCCTTCCCGCTCGCGAGCGCTACTCAGGTAATCGAAAAGCGTTAAGTTTCCTAAATCTTCTTGCAGGTAACAAGTTTCATCGTCGTTCACTGCGTAGATTTCAGGAACCGGCATATTTTCGGCAAAAAAGTGATTGGTAAAGGAAATGAACGCCTGATTTTCCTTCACATCAGAGTTGTAAGCTCCAATAGCATGGTGGTTTTTACTTTTAATACGGCAATATTCGCGGTAAGAACCTGAGGCCGGTAATAGTTCAAATGCAGTCATTTCTTCGCCGAAATGCTTTTCATAGAGGCGAATAACTTCTTCTTTTATCTGTAAATCCACGTGAGAATCCTTTAGCTTTATGTTCCTTAAATATACAATTAAAGTCTCCCTTTTTAGCTTGAAAGTAGACTATTGCGGGCAAAGATAAAAGAATTTGTGAGCGTTACTTCCCAATTTTTGAGAGCAGTCCCGAAAACTGACTTTTGGCATATAAAATTGTTGGTTAAACCTCAAAATTCAGAAATATGCTGCGCAGCATATTTTTTAACATTGGCTTAACAGTGCTTTGTGTTTTTCAGCATATCTTTGTCGTAGATTTTATTTCATAAGTTTAGGTTTGATTAGTTTTATTGGTTTAGTTAGGTTTGAAAAGGGTAGATAGAGATCTACTCTTTTTTTTGCTCTAAACTAATAGCCAACAACTTTTGCAAGGCCTTAGATTGTAAGAACATAAGTTTCGTCAGAAATACAAGATGTATATCCAGTGACAAAACACTAAAAGTAACGGGCGTTCGATGTGTTTATTCCGCTTCAGCTCAGTTACAACTCCTTTCGCTTATTTACCGATCGCAAAATAGGACAAAATACAAAATCCTATCGCACAGAAGTTATTTGATCGCAGCAGAACAAAACAGTTCCCTGAAAACACCCAAAGTTAAAGTTGCCGGTAAGGTAGGAGCGGGCGACTCATTTAATGCTGCGATGGTTGTCGACCTGTTAACGGGTAAAACATTAGTACAAACACATCAAATGGCAGTAAACCTCTCGGCTTTTGCATGCATACCAAACGGAGCTATTGCCCGACTACCAACGAGGCGGTTTTTTATAGTTAATCAGAATTATAGCTTAGGCGACGATAAAGGCAGTTTCTGAATCTGGTTCGTTTCATTGTGAATTGTATGCGTAAAATCCTTAGTTGAATTCGGGAATAATCTGAAAATAGTTACATTTAGGAGTCTCAAAACCTAAACTAATCTTGGAAAATCATTCTTTTCAGACCAAAATGGACTTGGTGCATGCTTTGAAGAGTGGATCAGAAGCTGCCTTCCGTCAATTGTTTGATACATACGGTAAACGATTATTTCATTTCTCAAAAGCGTATTTCCATGACCCGATGGATGCAGAGGAAATTGTGCAGGAAGTTTTTATGAAAATCTGGAATGTGCGCAATGATCTCTCCAGCCAAAAATCTTTAGATGCCTATATCTTCACAATCGCGAAAAATGCGATACTTAATACGATTCGTAAGACTAAGTCGGAACAGTTATATCTAACCTGGGCACAATTAAATCCCGGTAAAAACATTTTGTTAGAAGAAGAGTTGGATTTTAACGAATTAAATCGGGCTTACCGAAAGGCAATAGATACACTTAGTCCCAAACGCAAAGAAGTGTTTTTGCTAAGCAGGGATAAGAATTTAAGCTACACTGAAATAGCGCATAAAATGGGCATATCAGTAAAAACAGTTGAGAATCAAATGACCGCCGCCTTGGCAGATATTCGTAAATATTTGGTCACATCAGGTTTCTCAGGTTTGTTCTTCTTCGAACTTTTTTGCAAAAAAAATTAAATACAGAATAGGGGGGATAATCTTCTCGTGTGTATACCTATATGAATTACGAACTTTCATATGGGATCAAAACAACACATAGACTACAATAAATTTCGCGAACGTCTTCACGCTGATTCGTTGACGAATGAAGAGAAAGATCTTTTGCGGGACGAAATCATTTCAACTTACAAAAACCAGGAGGTCGAAAATCTGATGCATGAGCACTGGGATCAGGAATCCGGTGATCCCGTTGCCGAGCAAGATTTGTATTTCCGAAACCTAAGGCTTCAGATTTGGGAAAAGATTTCAAAAGCAGAAGAAAAAGCTGGTATCTCTCCCCGTCGTACATCCGCGAAATTAATATTACTCAGGATTGCAGCGGTTCTGTTCCTGCCGCTTGTTATAACCTCAATATATCTTTCCTACTTGGTTTTTCAAGCGGAGCCTGATCAGCAGGTTGTTATGCAGGAGGTTATTGCCAGTCCAGGTTCGCGTGTGCACTTTATGCTTCCCGATAGTAGCGAGGTGTGGTTGAATTCCGGTAGTAAGTTGGAATTTGCAGCGCAAATGGCTTCACTCAAAAGTAGAAATGTGAAACTTACCGGACAGGGTTATTTTCATGTCAAGAGAAACGAAGAGCATCCATTCATCGTCGAAACCTCGGAGTTAAATATTAAAGTTTTGGGGACGATGTTCGATGTTTCGGATTACAGTGATGAACCAACCTTTAGTACAACGCTGGAACATGGCTCAATCGCTTTGCTTAATACAAAGGGAAAGGAAATCACCCGTCTGCAACCAGGTCAAAGGGCTGTTTTAGACAAAGAATCAAATGAGTTGACTGTGGACAACGTAAATACCCGATATACAACTTCATGGAAAGACGGCAGATTGGTTTTTAAAGATACCCGTTTGGATGTGGTTGTCCGTCAGCTGGAAAGATGGTATAACTGTAAGATCACGGTTGCACCTGAACTACTGTCATCAGACATTCGCTATACGGCGACGATCGAGAACGAAACACTCGGAGAAGTTCTGTCGATGATTGAAATATCAACATCACTAAAAACTAAACTAAATGGGAGGGATGTACGAATCATGAAATAATAAACCTAAAAAAGAGCAGTGTTCCCAGCACTGCCCTTTAATGAATTAATCAAATCAAATAATTAACTCGTTGAAAAATCAAATTTATGAAAAAAATCTGTTTTCTATCGGGCTACAGGGACGTCAGTGCCGGTGCCCGAAAAATCTTGAAAATTATGAAACTAACAACCTTCTTGATTGTATTGACGTGTTTACAAACCTTTGCTCTTACTAATTACGCACAAAACAAAAAAATAGAAATAAAAGTGCATAATGCAAAGTGCATAATGCAACACTGGCTAGTGTGTTAAACCAGATCGAGAATGAAAGCGATTATTTCTTTTTCTATAATAATAAAGTATTAGATCTGGATCGTGTTGTAAGCCTGGATGTTGAGGACAAAACTATCACCGAGGTTTTGGACGAACTCTTCGAGAATAGCGGGATCAAATATACGATCAATAATCGTCAGATTATTTTAGCTCAAACTGACGGTTCCGCAGTCGGTTCTAACCAACAGGCAATAACTGTAAGTGGTCTGGTTACCGATGCCAGTGGACTAGCCTTACCTGGTGTAACAGTTGTTGTAAAAGGGACAACTATCGGAACAATCACGGATTTTGATGGAAAATACAGTTTGGATAAAGTTCCTGCCGATGCGATTCTGCAAGTTTCATTTGTGGGGATGAAGTCGCAGGAAATTCCGGTTGCCGGAAAAACTCAAATTGATGTCATTCTTGAGGAAGAAACCATTGGTTTGGAGGAAGTTGTTGCAGTAGGTTATGGCGTTCAGAAAAAGAGCGTGGTAACAGGAGCTATTTCATCGGTTAAAGCAGAGGAACTGCTAACCAGTTCTGATACACGTCCTGAACAAGCTTTGCAGGGTAAAACTTCCGGGGTACAGGTTGTTTCGACTTCAGGAGCACCAGGTGCAGGGATGAAAATCCGTATCCGTGGATACAGTTCGAACGGGAGTTCAGATCCGCTTTACATTGTAGATGGACTGAGAACTGATGATATCAGTGGTTTGGAACCTACCAATATTGAAAGTATGGAGGTTTTAAAAGACGGTGCTTCTGCAGCTATTTACGGTGCTGAAGGTGGTAACGGAGTTGTATTAATCACAACAAAAAGCGGCAGCGCCGGTCAATCACAAGTTTCCTATAATTTCCAATATACGATACAAAGTTTGGGCAAAACACCTGAAGTAATGAATGCCTCACAGTATCTTGATTATATGGACGAATCGGGGGCTTTAACCGGAGTCACAAATACAGAAGGGTACAATACAGATTGGATTGGGGAATGTTTCGAATCATCTCCAATGCAAAAGCACAATATTACGTTCTCCGGGGGTAACGAAAAAACACAATACCTTGCTTCTGTTTCCTATCTTGATCAGGAAGGAATTGTTACAGGAAATAAAGATAATTACAAACGTTATTCCGGAATGTTTAATGGAAGCCGTAAGATAAACGATTGGTTGAAATTTGGTAGCAGCATTCAGCTTTCGCGTTCAGTCCAAAATTCGTTTAATGAAAACGACGAATTCCGTGGGGTTATTGCCAATGCCGTTTTACTTGATCCATTAACTCCTGTTGAATATACAGGTGCCGTTCCTACCCATGTTCAATCCTTGATTGATGCAGGTTACCCAGTAACGCAGTCGGAAGACGGGAATTACTATGGAATCTCGAAATATGTAACAGGCGAGACCATCAACCCATTTGTTCAGAACTATCAATCTCAAAGTCGAACTACCGTTTCAAAAGCAGTGAGTAACATTTATATGGATATTACTCCTTTTGAAGGTTTAACATTTACCTCGAAACTGGGGATAAATTATGTATCTACGAACGTACACAACTATAAACCGGGATATTATTATAGTTCTGAAATGCTGAATATGTCACCGTCGGTAAGTGAATCGGTTGGAATGATGACTTACTATCAGTGGGAAAACTATGCTTCGTATGTGAAAAGTATTAACGATCATAATTTTACGGTTTTAGCCGGAACTGCAGTTTCGAGCAGGGAATATAAAACAATAGTAGCTGCCGGCTTTCCATTACTGAAGGACCAGGAATCATACGCCAATCTCGATTATATTTCAACACAATCGAATTCAACTGTCGGCGGAAACACAATTACCGATAACAAGTTATCGTATTTCACCCGTATTAACTACGATTACAAAAACAAATACATGCTACAGGCCACAGTACGACGCGATGCGGCTGGGCTTTCAATCCTTCCGAAAGATAATCGCTGGGGAACTTTCCCTTCTGTTTCTGCTGGTTGGTTAGTAAGTAGTGAAGACTTTTTTCCGAAAATTGATTTCTTGTCATATATGAAAATCCGAGCAAGCTGGGGACAGAATGGTAGCTTATCCAATTTAGGAAACTATAGTTATGCTTCAAATGTTTTGTCGTCAGGGCAGGCTTATAGCACATTAGTCTGGAGTTATATTAATGCATCGAATGCATATCCTTTGGCTGATGGAAGTTATGCAACAGCATCTTATCCGGCAGTTCTTGGCAACAATCAACTTACCTGGGAAACCAGTGAACAAACCGATATCGGTGTTGATTTCCGTTTTTTCGATGGTAAAATGGG
>QKCF01000284.1 GCA_003246935.1 Sunxiuqinia sp.
TTGAAGATTAAACTTCTGAGCAAAGGCTGTTGTTGAACCGAAAAACAACGGACCAACAATCTTGTAGTGTTTGATGCCATGTTCATCAACCGACTCGTTTGCTCGAATACGTACCGCATTTTCCCATGCAAATACCAAGGCTGAAACAATCACTCCGGCAAATACGGCAATTGCTAGGTCGAAAATTACGGTTAACACAGTTACCAAAATGATAACGATTAAGTCGGCCAACGGAATTTTATCCATCAAACGGAAGGTGTTCCAGGCAAAGGTTCCGATAACCACCATGAACATCACTCCAACTAAAGCCGCAATCGGAATCATTTCAATATAAGTTGAAGCAAAAAGGATAAAGGCTAACAGGCAAACTGCAGCAACAATCCCGGATAAACGGTTACGACCACCCGACTTGATATTGATGATACTCTGTCCGATCATAGCACAACCGCCCATACCACCAAACAAGCCGTTGATAAAGTTGGCGGCTCCCTGTGCTGCACATTCACGGTTACCACTACCACGCGTTTCTGTCAACTCATCCACAAGGTTTAGGGTCATCAACGACTCGATCAATCCAACCGAAGCGAGAATCACCGCATAAGGAAAAATGAATTTCAAGGTTTCAAAGTTCAGTGGTATAAACGGGATATTGAAGGTTGGCAAACCAGCTTTAATACCAGTACCGCCACCAGCCTGAATGAACGACTTTACCGTTTCGGTATCAATGCCACCGAAAATAACGATAGCCGACACAACCAAGATCCCGACTAAGGCAGCAGGAATTGCTTTACTAATCTTAGGCAACACAAACATGATTGCCATAGTAAGAGCGACCAGGCCAAGCATAATCCATAATTGCGGTCCTGCCATCCATTCGCCGCCAAGCTTAAACATATTTAACTGCGAAAGGAAAATCACAATAGCCAAGCCGTTTACGAAACCCATCATCACCGATGCAGGCACCATACGGATGAATTTACCCAAACGAAGAAATCCCGCACTCATTTGCAGAACCCCAACCAGCAAAAGTGTGGCAAACAAATACTGCAAGCCCAAATGGTCTCCCGGAGCCCCCATTTCGTTTCCTTTACTGATGAGAGACACCATCACAACAGCAGTTGCTCCGGTTGCTCCGGAAATCATTCCGGGCCGTCCACCTAAAATGGAAGTCACCAAACCCATCATAAAGGCACCGTAAAGACCGATGATTGGAGAAACACCCGCGACAAATGCAAAAGCGACTGCTTCGGGAACCAATGCCAGCGCTACAGTCAATCCCGAAAGGATATCATCTTTAACACTTCCCTGGTTTTTATCAATAAAATTGAACTTATACTTCATGTATCGTTTTTTTCAAGAGCTTGTCTGGTTGAGCGGCAAAAATAGACTTTAAAGTCCAAAATATGCCCTACAGCATGTTTCCTGTAGTGATGTTAATAAAGGCTTAATGTGGAGACTGGTTGCAAGTTACTTGCCTAAGGCACTGAATAAGTAGAATCCAAAGCTGTGTTTTGTCTACATAGCAACTACTTACAGATATGTTCGGGATATCTGAAAACAACAAGAAATCTGGCTAAAACATAAAAGGTCTGACCTAAAAAGATCAGACCTTGAGAATATTTCGGCTTGGTTTATTTCTTCCGGAAGAAAATTTGAATCGGCACACCTGTAAAATTAAAATGATCGCGGATCTGGTTTTCGATGTAACGGCGATACGGATCTTTAATGTATTGCGGCAAGTTGGCGAACAAGGCAAACGACGGTGTTGGACTTGGCAACTGGGTTACATATTTAATTTTGATGTACTTTCCTTTGATCGATGGCGGCGGATATTTCTCGATGGCTTCCAGTAGCACCTCATTCAAGGTTGAAGTTTTCACTTTTTGTGATTTGTTCTGGTAAACCTCAACAGCGATTTCCAAAGCTTTGAAAATACGTTGTTTGGTCATGGCCGACATAAATACGATTGGCACATCTGTAAACGGAGCGATCCGCTCATGAATCATCTCGGTATATTTATTCACCGACGAGTTGTCTTTCTCCATCAAGTCCCACTTGTTCACCAAAAGCACAACTCCCTTTTTATTCCGAATTGCCAGGTTGAAAATACTCACATCCTGTGCCTCGATGCCACGTTCTGCATCGATCATCACCAAACAAACATCAGCTTCCTCAATGGCGCGAACCGAACGAAGCACCGAGTAAAACTCAACATCTTCTTTCACTTTGGCCTTCTTCCGCAAACCGGCAGTATCCACCAAATAAAAATCGTGTCCGAATTTATTGTAACGCGTGTTTATCGCATCGCGGGTTGTACCGGCAATATCAGTCACAATGTTGCGATCTTCACCGGTCAATGCATTCACAAACGAGGATTTACCAACGTTCGGACGACCAACAACGGCAAAACGAGGAATACCCTCTTCAATCACCTCTTCTTTTTCTTTTTTCGGGAAAGCAGCAACCACATCATCCAGCAAATCGCCGGTTCCGCTACCATTCATCCCCGAAATAGGATATAATTTATCACCAAGGCCGAGTCCGTAGAACTCGCCTGCCTCCATATGGCGTTGTACATTATCAACTTTATTGACGACCAAGAAAACAGGCTTGGCAACCCGGCGCAGAATGTTAGCCACGGCCATATCCAGGTCGGTAATGCCGCCCTCAACATCAACTGCAAAAAGGATTACATCGGCTTCATCAATCGCCAGTTTTACCTGTTTGCGGATCTCTTCTTCAAACACATCGTCTGAGTTCACCACATAACCCCCGGTATCAATAACAGAGAATTCAACTCCGTTCCAAAGTGACTTACCGTAGTTACGGTCGCGTGTTACACCGGCAGTCTCGTTTACGATGGCCTGACGGGACTCAACCAAGCGGTTGAAAAAGGTGGATTTACCG
>QKCF01000305.1 GCA_003246935.1 Sunxiuqinia sp.
GAGGAAATTGTAGCAAAGAATAGTTCATACACCGCAGAATTTTTGAAAAAAGAGTTAGCTTTATAGAAATGGACTAAGAAAGTACCGAAAATAACTAACTCAATCGAATAGCCATGAGCTCTAAGACTGTAGATATCTATTGTGAAAACACCAATACAGTTAAAGCCTATCCGATCGGCGTCACTTTAGAAGAAATCAAGGAAGATCTCGGGATCGAACTCGATAACCCGGTTTGCGGAGCGTTGGTGAATAATAAAGTAAAAGAGCTGTCTTTTGCTGTTGTTAAATCGAAGCAAGTTCGATTTATTGATTACACCCATATCGACGGACGTCGCTTGTATGTTCGCTCGCTCATCTTTTTGTTGTATGTGGCGATTCGTGAAACATTGCCTCAGGTTAAGCTGAAAGTCCTGAACGGGATCAGCCAGGGGTACTATTGCGAGCTTTTGGGATTGGAGCGAAAGATTAACGATTCGGACATCTTCGAGATAAAAAATGAAATGGAGTATTGGGTGAAACGCAATATTCCGTTTGAGAAAAAAGGCCTGCTAACCCGCGATGCTGTTGATGAGTTGGAGCGGCAGGGGTTGGAAGAAAAAGCTAAATTGTTTGATCAGCAGGGGATGTTGTTTTCGTTTTTATATTATCTGAACGGATACTGCAACTATTTTTACGGACACCATGTGCCTTCAACCGGCTATTTGACAACGTTCGATATTGTGCCGTATTTTGACGGTATCTTACTGCAAGTGCCCAAACCGGATAATTTCCACGAGGTAAACGAGGTGGAACATCAGGAAAAGCTGTTTGGGATTTTTAAAGAGCACAAAAATTGGGCTGAGTTGATGAGCGTTCCAAACCTGGGGATGTTGAATCATTATATCGAGAGTGATCACGGAGGTGATATCATCAAAATTTCGGAGGCTCTGCATGAGAAGAAGATTGTTGAAATTGCCAATATGATTGATGCCCGAAGGAAAAAGCTGAAGGTCGTTTTGGTTGCCGGACCGTCGGCTTCGGGTAAGACAACTTTCAGTAAACGTTTGGCCGTACAGATGGCTGTAAATGGCATTATTCCACATTTGATCTCGCTTGACGATTATTTTGTTGATCGGGATAAAACTCCGCGAGATGAGCATGGTAATTACGATTTTGAGGTCCTTGAAGCTATTGATGTTGAATTTTTCAACCAGCAGTTATTGCAGCTCTTTAAAGGAAAGGAAGTTGAATTGCCGAGCTTCAATTTTATTTTAGGGCGCCGTGAACCATCGGGGCAAAAACTACAGTTAGGCGAAGGGCATGTTTTGATTGTGGAGGGGATTCACGGAATGAATCCTGAACTAGTGCCTTTGGTCGATGGAGAAATGAGCTTCAAAATATTCCTTTCTGCTTTGACTCAGATTTCAATCGACGATCATAACCATATTTCGACCACTGATAATCGCTTAATTCGGCGTATCCTGCGCGATAGCAAGTATCGCGGATATACTGCTGCTGATACGATAAGGCGCTGGCCGAGTGTGCGTAGCGGGGAGGAGAAAAATATTTTTCCATACCAGGAAAATGCAGATGTAATGTTCAACTCAGCATTGATTTACGAACTGGCAGTGCTTAAGAAATATGTAGAACCCCTGTTGAAAGCAGTTGCCGAAACGTGTGAAGAGCATTGTGAAGCGAATCGTTTGCTGAAATTTTTTAGTTACTTCCACCACATCGACGACATCGAGATTCCACCAACATCTGTTATTCGTGAGTTTCTGGGGGGAAGTAGTTTTAAGTATTAGTTTCCTTCTTCTAAATAGAATACTATTTTCTGAAGCTTTTCGCAACAACTTTCGGAAACAAAATGGTTTGAAAAACACCCCGGGCGAGCATGAATAGCATCATGGCCAGCCAAAGAGCATGGTTTCCAAAAATATCTTGAAGAAAGTAAAAACTTGGTGCAAATACGAGTAATGTTGCAGCCAGCATGCTGTTGCGCATTTCGCGCGATGCAGTTACGCCAATGTATATGCCATCCCAAACAAATGAACTTACCGTTATAAGTGGTGTCAAAACCACCCAAAACATGAAATTCCGTGCTGTTTCATAAAGATCTTCCTGGTTTGTCAGAATCCCTATGATCAGCTTGTTTCCCACCAGAAAGAACAAGCTGAAAACAATCGCTAAGCCAATTCCCCAAATAAACAGGCGGCGGGTTAGTTCGCTGAACAGATCTTTTCGTTTTTCTCCCATATATTTTCCGGCCAAAGCTTCTCCTGCAAATGCAAAGCCATCGATGAAAAAGGAGAACAGCAGTAAAAATTGAATCAGAATCGAGTTAACAGCCAAGATATGATCGTTGATACTTGCTGATTTGGATGTAAAGAAGGTGAATACGAAGATCACGCAAAAGGTGCGGATGAATATGTCGGAGTTGACCTTGAAAAAGTTCTTCATAGCTTGCCAATCCAAAACTGCAGTCTTTTCATAAAAGCTAAAAAGGTGCTTGTATCTTTTCCGTAGGAGAAACAGTCCCGTGAAAATTCCGGCGTATTGTGCAATTACGGTTCCCCATGCAACGCCGGCTGAGTTCATATTCAGAAAGTAGACAAAGAAGAATGAAAAAATCAGGTTGAATATATTTGCCAGAATAGATGTGATCATGACATAGCGGGCATTTTGCATTCCCAGAAACCAACCGTTTAGTGCATATAACCCCAATGTTGCAGGTGCTGCCCAAATTCGAATGCTGAAATATTCACGGGCAAGGCTTTCAACCTCCGGGCTGCCGTTAATGGCAACAAAACTAATCCATTCAATGGGGACCTGCAGAATGATGATCAATGAACTGATTAGCGTCGAGATCATTAACGATCTCGCGAGAATTGAAAAGCTTTCTGCTTGGTT
>QKCF01000049.1 GCA_003246935.1 Sunxiuqinia sp.
GTCAATTGGCGACTTTCTACAAGCCGATGGATTTTCGGATATTTTAAGCGAAATCCGGCGAAATAGCGCGTCTATTCCGACCTTTAAAAAGCGCTTCTTCCAATATTTTAATGCCTTCAAAATTCTCAAGTTTTTAAATTTTACCCATCCTTCATATTATGCTATTCAGGATTTGAACGAGGCGATGGCAGAATTAAAGGCTTCGCGGCATTAATCGTCATTTCGAGTAGCTCGTTTAGTGATATAGATTCATTTATCATTTGGGTTGTTTGTTGTTTTTTATGATTAATTTTAGCCCGACTAATCCAAACAATAAGTCTCCATGACCAATCTTAAAACCTCACTAATAATAACCCTTGCGATTTATTTGTATTCTGTCATGGGAGTATATGCTCAGGACGTTGAGACGGTCGATGTTGATCCGGCAAGTTATCAAACCGGCAAGTGGCGGATTAGCCTGGATGCCGGTTTGTGTTTCCGCACAGGAAGTACCAAGGATCAAAAGAAAGATCTGATTGCGCAAGGTTTCGATAAAGGTGTGGTCGATGATTACATGACTGATATCACCCGAGGCTTTAAAGGGGCCGGCCAAATTCATTACATGGTAGCCGAACATTATGGCATAGGGCTTGACTACAACTTTTTCAATAGCGGGGGTGAGATTAATGGCTACTTGAACACCGGTGGCGGTACAATTGTGTATGCAAATGCAGAGGACGATGTGTTTATAAACTACCTTGGGGCTTCGTTTTACTCGGACGGCCGGATTTTGAAAAGTCGCATCAAAGCCTATAGCCAGGTATCGCTGGGGCTGACCATGTTCCGCGAAGAAACCTTATACACTTATTCGCCAATGGTATTTACCGGGAATACTTTGGGGATGAACCTGGAGCTTGGACTAGAGTATTTCTTTCAGAAAAACCTTTCGCTCGGAGCTGGACTGAACTACTTCGTTTCAACCTTATCGAAAATAAAAATTGATGACGGTTATTCAACAGAAACAGTTGAACTGGATGATGACGAAAGTGAGAACCTGAATCACCTAGACCTGAATGTCGGTCTTCGTTATTATTTCTAAATCAATTCTAAACCCATGCTCACGATGATAAAATTTAACTTAAAACGAAATACAGGAGCTTGCGTGGCTCTTCTTTATATGCTTTTTAGCTTTTGGTCGTGCGACCCCGACTTTACCGATAAGGATTATTTGCCTGATCAATACCAGGCGAACGATACTATTTGGGTGAATGAGGAAACAACGGATGTTTTTCAAGCAGTCGCTTTGCCGGTAAAAAAAGGCGAGTGGAGGCTGATTCAATACCCCGAATGGTTTCAACCGACAGCGCGTTCCGGACAAGTAGGGAGTGATTACACGGTGACGATTTCGGGAATGGTTGACCAGGGATGGTTATCTTCAAATTACTATTTCTGGAATACTGAATTGATTGTTTCGGTAGACGGTTTTGGCTTGGTCTACATCAGTTTTGCATATCTTGAAACGAAAGATCAAACGGGAACTGGGGCAATTTTCTTATGGCCTGCAACGCTGTTCATTCAGGATGACCAGGAAGGTTCCTTTAGCTTGAAAAATGATTCGGAGTATGATTTGAGCTGGACGGTGGCCAGTATGCCGGATTGGCTGCGGATAGACGAAACATGGGGCTACTATTCACCATATGACAGTTATGATATTAATTACCATGCCAATATTAGCGGTATGGATCCCGGAACCTATTCGGGAGATATTGTTTTTTGGAACAACAGCAAACAAGAGTATGTGTACTATAAGGTTGTTCTGACCGTGACAACGGCTTCGGCCGGCGACTTTGAACAAGGAGAACTGGTAGGCAGCGTGTTTTTGAAAAGTACAAATCAGGCGGTGGTGTTGACGAAGAACCCCAATCAGCTTCGCTATTATACGCCCGGTGCAAATGAGTCTGAGGTGGTTGAGCTGGATCGGGTTCCCCGCTGTATATGCTTGTCGGAAGATGGGAATGTTATCGCCATTGGCTTCACCAATACCGAGGTTTCGACCTACGATGTATCGACTAAAGAACTGGTGAATACGTACGATTTGGATGCAGTGCCGCTGAGCCTGGCTTGGGGGGCGGAGAATTACTTCTATTTCACTTCATCCATCGATGGTTATTACACTTATGTGAACTCATATAACCTGACAACAGGGGAAACTCAGAAGGCATCGGGTTCTGAAGGAGGAATTAAGGGACTGAAGAAACTTCCGGGTAAAAATATTGTCTTGACTTCGTTGCCGGGTTGGGGGCCTGAGTTCATTTATTATTACTATCATACTGACGAGGGAGCGGTGGAAGACCTGAATAAATATTGGGTTTCACCAAAGGGATTTTGGCCATCGGAAGATGGAGAGACCATCCTCACCGGAAGTAAAAAAGTGTATGAAATACCGGAGTACGATCCTGACTTTTGGGGTGGTTACGATGTCGCTCCGCCAATAGATGGCGAGTACGAGCTGCCGACCGACTATATCGTTCATGCTATTGCCTCGCAAAGTGCGGCCGAAAAGATGTACGTGGCCAGCGGCAATTCCTATTACAGTTCGAAAACCTATGTCACAGTTTTTAACAGCGCTACTTATGTGCAATTGGCGAGCTACGAATTTGCCAGTGCTCGTCCCGCAGCCTGGTCTGGAAGTACCTGGTGGGAGGAAACACAGGCTATTTACCCGGTTAGCGATGGCTCGCAGGTCTGGCTGGTCCAACAATACCCGGCAGTTGATTATAACGATCCCGATCAGTGGGACATTCTTTTGAAAGATTTGAATTGAAGTAGCTTTGCTATTTGATTAGTTATGGGCCTCGGTTGGTAGCAGACCGGGGCCTTTTTTGAAAAGTATTACCTGGACAGCAGATCTCTGATATGAAAGAAGCCATCTTTGATATAAAATGAGCAGAGCGAGCAACTTTTTTAGGCAAGGTTGATATAATTTGCCGGAACCTTGTATGAATTTATAGCAAACGCGCATCCGAATATATCAAACGGGTATCCGAAAGATGATCGCGTGGTATAATATGGTACAACGATGATATAAAAAAACGCAACGTTGCATCTTTGATATCCTCGATTGCTGTAAAATATATCTCGCGAGCTATAAATTATAGCAAAGTTGATCTAAAATATATCTCGTGAACAGCTTTAAGGTGCGGAGGAGTACTTCGAAAGTACCCTTTTCATAATACGAGGCGCTTTAACGCAGTTAATTTAATCATTGAACCTAAAATTGTGTCTCCTTTTCTTTGTTATTAGGGAGTCGCAGTGTCGCCCATGTTATAATTTAAGAAAGCATGGACCAATGTTGGTGTCGGTGGGGAAATGATGCTGAGGGTTCTGAGGACTGAAGTCGAGTAGAATCGTCTCGCTTTTTGTGTTTAGCCATTTTTACCTTCGCTTTCTGTCAGTGATTAGGACGCAAACTGCTTGCGGGACTCCTGAATGTCCACCATGTTTTCTTTAGCCCATTTTACCAGGCTGTGTAGGTGCGGTAGTAAACTTAGCCCACGTTCTGTAAGCTTGTATTCAACCTTGGGTGGAATTTGAGGATAAACAGTCCTGTCAACCAAGCCATCGGCTTCCAAAGCTTTCAAGGTAACCGTCAACATCTTTTGCGAAATAGTCTCAATTGCTTTGTGGATTTCAGAAAAGCGCATGACCTGAGCTTCTTCCAATAGTAACAAAACCAACATTGACCATTTGTCACCGATGCGGTCAATCACATTTCGAACCGGGCAATTCTCAGCGTCTGCAAAGTATTTTAAATTTTTTTCTTCCATAATTTGTTGTAATTCAGTATTTCTAACTTTTCGGTAACTAGATGACTTTTCAGTACGTTCTTGTTTTCTGTGATCAATTCAAATATCTTTGACTTACCAAAAGTAACTAAGAAACTATTAGGAAGCAAATATAATTATTCAATATAAAAAAAAGAAACAGATATGAAAACAGGTGTAACAGGTGCAACGGGCCAGCTTGGTCAAATCGTCATCGAAAAATTGAAAGAAAGAGTAGCTAGTGAAAACATTGTAGCCTTGGTTCGGACGCCGGAAAAGGCAGCTGGTTTTGGAGTTGAAGGCCGTGCATTCGACTATACAAATCCGGCTTTACTGGCTGAATCATTAAACGGTATCGACAATTTGTTACTGATTTCAGGTAATGAAATTGGAAAGCGTAAAGAACAGCATTTGAACGTGATTGAGGCAGCTAAGAAAGCCGGCGTGAAATGGATTGTTTACACGAGTTTATTGCATGCTGATCGTTCAACGCTGAGTTTGGCTGCTGAACACGTTGCAACCGAGGAGGCGCTGAAAGCTTCAGGTATCCCTTATACGTTGTTGCGTAACGGGTGGTACACTGAGAATTATACCGGTTCAATTGCCGGTGCATTGGCAGGAGGTGCGTTTATAGGTAGTGCCGGTGATGGTAAGATTGCCTCAGCAGCACGCGCTGATTTCGCTGAGGCTGCGGTTGTGGTTTTAACCAGTAAAGACCAAGTCGGGAAAGTGTATGAATTAGCGGGCGACAATGCATATACCTTGACAGAATTGGCGGCAGAAATTTCTACTCAGACAGGGAAGAATATTCCTTACAAAGATCTGCCAGAGGAAGCATATGCTGATATTTTGAAGAGTTTTGGATTACCTGAAGGATTTGCACAAGCTATTGCCGGATGGGACGTAAGTGCATCAAAAGGTGATTTGTTTGACGATGGAAAGCAGCTTTCAACATTAATTGGAAGACCAACTACGCCGTTGGCCGATGTGGTTGCTAAAGCACTTTAAAATTCAACTTTTTAAATCAATAGCTCAGGCCCTTTGAGAATATCTCAAGGGGCTTTTTGCTTTCGCAAGTTTCGTTGAATAAGTTAGTCTTGCAGTTCGGCTGTTTTGCTTGCTGATTCCGGTTCTTCAAGCAAGATCATGTGGATGGTCGCTAACGGATGTTTGAGTTTTGCGTGGGTTAAAATACCGTTTTTGTACTCGTACTCATTGGCTGTTTTTCCATCGCCATCAGTTGAACTATAGCTGTGATCGCCTGTTTGCTTGAGTGTATTTCGTTCGCCAGTTCGCTCTTTGTACATCGAGCTTACTTTTTGCGGTTCATAGAAATACAGCAAGCTTCCGCTGTAGCGGATTTCGTCGTTGATTGTTGTTGAATCGTTCTCGTTGACCAATAGGTAGCTGTTGCTTTGCTTTTTCAACCATGTATCCGAGTTTAGCTCATCGTTTTTAATGGTTTCAACGTGTGATTGTTCCAGAATTCCATTCCGGTAGAGACTGTTCTGAACGTATTTGATATGGTAAGTGAAGATCACTTTCACTTTTACATCCGTTATTCCGGTAGTTTTGATTTCATTACCAATGGTCTCTTGGTTTACGGTGAATGTGCCAATGTTCATTCCGAAAACACGAAGTTCGTATTTGGCCGTCCGTACTGAAGCCTGCGCCGTCATTGTTGCTACAAAAAAGATAAAAAGCACAGCTATCCTGCGAATGTTTTTCAAATGGCTCATTTCCTGTCTTCCTTATTCGGCTACGAATGCTTACGGCCGAAAAAATTAATTGTCAGTCGGCAAAGTTAATATTTTTGCTTGTTGGCAAATTATCGACCAAGCTTCCTCTACATGTTTCAGCTCCGTTTGAGTTTGGCCGATGCTCATGCGCAGCCAAAGTTGATTATTAAGAACGGTGTGGGAAAAGAAAAGTTTACCACTCTTGTTGATGTTGTCCATCAGTTGTTTGTTGAAGTCGTTGCCTGCATTATGGCGAAAACACACCAGGTTAAAAGGAGGTTCGTTCAATAATTCAAAATCGGCAGATGCTTTAACCCATGTGGAAAATTGTCGGGCAAACTCGAGATGTTGCAGAATGTGGTATCGTAAACCTTCAGCACCATAGTGACGCAAAACAAACCACAACTTCAAGGAGCGGAAACGACGCCCCAGTTGAACATGCCAGTCACGATAGTCGATGACAGCACCTTTCTCTGTGGCTTCGTTTTTAAGATATTCGGGTAAGATGCTTAGAGTCTTTATTAACACCGCTTTGTCGGCCACCCAAAAGCAGTCGCAGTCAAAATTCGTGAACATCCACTTATGCGGGTTGAAGGCATAGCTATCGGCCAGTTCCAATCCGTTAAAGTGACTGCGGAATTCCGGGAGTAAGGCTGCTGTACCCGACATCGCTGCATCAACATGCAGCCAGATGTCGTATTTCTTACAAATCTCTCCAATGGCTTCTATCGGATCAACAGCATTGGAAGAGGTGGTTCCGATTGTTGCGCAAACGAAAAATGGTTTTAGACCGGCTTCCAGATCCCGTTTTATTTGTTCTTCCAGCTGATGAGGTTCCATGGCAAAAGTGGCGTCAACATCGATCTTGCGAAGGCGGTCAGTGCCTAGTCCGATAACTTTCACCCCTTTTTCTACTGATGAATGTGTTTGCGTTGAAATGTACGCAATGAGTCCTGAGTTATCACCGGTTTGGTTACAGTGATAGTTTGTTTTACGTTCTCTTGCTGCAAGCAGAGCTGCCAACACGGCGCTCGAAGCTGTATCCTGAATTACGCCGCCTCCCGTTTCCGTACTTTTGAAATGTTGAGGCAAGCCCATTAGGTCGACCATCCAATCCATGACACGGGTTTCCAGTTCGGTGCAGGCCGGGCTGGTTGCCCACAACATACCTTGTACTCCCAAGCCCGATGAAAGTAGGTCTCCTAAAATTGAAGGGAACGAATTATTGGATTGGAAATAGGCGAAGAAATTGGGGGATTGCCAGTGAGTTATTCCGGGCGTGATGATTTGGTTGACATCGTTCATGATGTCAGTCATCGACTCTCCCTGTTCGGGGGCATGCTCCGGTAGTTGTTTGATGATATCGCCCGGTTGAACCTGTGAAAATACCGGGTATTTTTCAATTTGTTCGTAATAGTCGGCTATCCAGTCGATCATTTTTTTACCGCTTTCCCTGAATTCATCAGGGGTCATGTGATAACTCATTGCTTATTGGATGATTATGAAGTCTGTTTCGACTTTAGTATTTGATGTAAAAAGATTGGTATTCCTGGAGTTCCGGTAATTCTGATTTGAAGATTCGGTCGATTCGGCTGTACCCGTTGCCCAATTTTAAGTAGTCAACAAAAGTCGTGATAGTTTCCGGATGGCCTTCAACCTCGATTTCGACACTTCCGTCCATTTTATTGCGCACCCAGCCTCCCAGATTCAGCTCAAGGGCTTTTTGACGGGTGAAGTGCCGGAATCCGACGCCTTGAACCCGACCGATTAATGTCATATGGAGTAACTGACGTGAACTCAAATCTAATTTTGTACTTGAGGTTTAAACAAAGCGATGATTTCGGGTTGGACCAGCGCCCAAATCGCGTAAATACCGATCGCGGTTCCAATCGGGAAATTCAGAATATTCAATGCCGAAAGGATGATTGTGAGGATGCGGGCCCATTCTTTGTAATTCAGCAAACCCCATCCTGCAATTATTCCGGGTACTGAACAAACGACGAGAACTACTGCAAGCACGTTGGCCACAATTGATAAAATCATAGATGCGTTCGGATCGTCCGTATATCCGCCGATCAGGTTGAGTACCATAAATAGAATTAACGCGCCGATCAATCCAAGGATGCTTAAAACGATGTAAAGAATACCAATGATTTTAACGTGTGATTCCATTGTGTTTAGATTTCTAAATTTTGCTATTTGGCGTGTAATGTATATCCTTAAAATTAGCAAGAAGTTTCGATTTGCAGTTCATCAATAGCTTATTTTCAATGAAAAACGGAACAAGAGGCGAATTAATTTGTTTTTATTAACGTAAATCAATCGGTTAAATTTTAAGGTTTTACTTATTTTTGTGGCCGAAAAATGGAAGGAGAAGAATTATGAGTTTTATTGTTGTATTAGCCTTAGCTGTTGTATTAGTGGCGGTTGCTTTTGCCGGGCTGGCTATTAAAATATTGACAGAGAAAAAAGGAGAGTTTCCGAATTTGCATATTGGTGCTAATCCGCATATGAAAGAACGTGGAATAACCTGCGCCCAAACTTTCGATAAAATGGAGCAGGCTAAAGCTCGCAAGGAGCTAAGTTTTAAAGAGCTCTCTTTGATTAAAGATGAGCCGGGAAGCTGCTAAAGAAAAAGCTTTTAAATATTTATTGCTGGTTAAATTCCTCTTTAATCAATGATTTGAAACCGTCGGAGAAGTAAGTTTTGTATTTGCCTTCTTCGTCGGCGTAGATAAAGTAGACCTCTATTTCAGGGACTTTATTCGCAATTTCAATCGATTTTTCGAGACCCAAAACCATGAATGCAGTGGCAAATGCATCGGCAGTCATGCAGCTGTCTGCAAGTACAGTTGTGCTTAGTAAGCTGTGCTGTACCGGATATCCTGTATGTGGATCGATTGTGTGTGCATATTTTTTGCCACCCTCGACATAGAAGTTACGATAGTTGCCGGAAGTAGCCAATGCTTTGTTTGAAAGACCGACAATTGCCTGCATTTGTTGTTCTTTAAAGAAGTTGTTTTCGTCGGGTGTGCTAATTCCAATGTTCCAGCTCTCACCTTTCGGATTTAAGCCTTTTGTTACGACCTCACCACCAATTTCAACCATGTAATTTTTGCATCCTTGGTTGCGTAGATAGGCAGCAACAACATCAACGCCGTAGCCTTTGGCAATTGCGCTGCAATCGAGCATGGTGTTCGGATGTTCTTTCACAATCTTTCCGTCGATCAGTTTTACTTTTTTGTAACCAACCAGTTCTTTCAATGAATCAATCAACTCGGTTGTCATATTTTCCTTGTTCTTGAATCCAAAACCCCAAACATTGACCATTGGAGCAACAGTGATGTCGAACGCTCCGTCTGTAATTGCCGAAACTTCTTCCGCTTTCCTGAAAACAGTTGTGAAATATTCATCAAGAACAGTATCCCTGTTGGTGTTTACTTTTGATATAACAGAATTGGGGTCGTAAGTAGACAACGATTTGTTGAAACGATCCATTTCCGCTTTAATCCCGTCGTGTAGGTCTTTCCCCTCCGGACTTTCGTAAGTAAGGTGGTAGATCGTACCAAAAATCATCCCTTCGTTATGAATATATTCCTTTTTTGAATTGCACGAACTAAAGGCCAAAGTGGCCAGGAATAAGATTAATGTAAGCTGAAACTTCATATCGAACTGTTTTATGAATGGCGCAAAGATAGGGCAAAATTAGCATTCCGGTGTTAAAATGAATTTTAATATGATTGACGCTTTGTGGGGATCATAATTTAGCTATTTTCAAGCCTTCTTAAATATTTTTGAGAAAATCAATACGTGCGTTTTATGAGTGACAGTTTTCCGGATCGCTTTGTGGGATGGGCGAGGAAGCTTGTTTTTGGGAAATATGAGAAAAGTGGATTTGAGCATCGACTAGTTATTGTAGGATGTCTAATAGTTGGTATTGTATCAGTTGTTGCTGTGCTTGCAAATTTTTTGACAGGCCTTTATGCAATGGGGGTTGTTACTATATTTCTATGTTTGTTTTCCTTCTTTTGTTTCGCAAGAGCACGTTCTGGCTCCTTTTCGAAGTGGTTAATTCATGCAATATTTTTGTGTGCAATCGGTTTTTATAATCTTTCCTGGTTGTTCAATTTTGGATCGAAAGGACCTACGTTGACCATTGTTATTGGGATCTACGTTTTCTTCATTTTGATATGGGAAGGAAGAGGCAATCTTATACTGTTTTTGCTATGTTTTTTGAACTTGGCGGCATTGTTTACTTTCGAATATTACAATCCTCAGATATTAGGTGATTACAGCGATGAGAGAGCGCGAATTATAGATGTATATTCCGGAGCCATTTTTGGGATGGTCTTAACCTTCATCATGACTATTGCCATTAAACGAAATTATTTGTCGCAATATCAAAGAGCAAAGCAATCAGATCAACTTAAAACCGCTTTCCTTGCCAATTTATCGCATGAGGTGCGCACACCATTAAACGTTGTTTGTGGATTCACGTCGATGTTATCGGAAATGGACTATACTGACGAAGATTTGCAGAAGATCCATAAGGTCATCGAGATTAACGGAAAGCAGCTTTTATTCTTGATTGAGGATATCATCGACCTCTCGAAGTTGGAAATTAACCAGTTGGAGCTATATCCTGGAAATGTGGATTTAAGGATTGTTTTTGAACGATTGAAACACAGCTTTGAGCATTATGTCGCTTTAGAGAGGGAAGATCATGTTGAAATAAACTACCAATTGGATTTGCAAAATCCGGTAATTTGGGCAGATGAAGCCCGTATTATTCAGATTCTGCGTCATCTGCTAGTGAATGCTTATCGGTTTTCAGACCAAGGACTTGTTTTCTTCGGTTGTTACGAAGCCAAGGACAAAATTATTTTCTATGTGAAGGATGAAGGTCGGGGAATAAGGCCGGAACACGAAAATCACATATTCGATCCTTTTGTTAAGTTTCAAAGCCGGGATAATACGATCGAGCGAGGGGTTGGTATGGGACTTCACCTGGTTAAAAAGTTGGTCGAACTGATGGGAGGCGAGATCTGGTATTCAACAAAGTATCTTAAAGGATCGGAGTTTTATTTTTCAATTCCCAGAAAGTAAACGCAGAATCTTGATTTTAGGTAAAAAATGGCGACGTCAAGGAAGTATTTTTATATTTTTGTGCCGTTAAAATAAGTCATTCATTTAAATAATAATAGTACTGTGGGAAGAGCATTTGAATACCGCCGTGCAGCAAAAGAGAAACGGTGGGGGCATATGTCCCGTATTTTTCCAAAATTATCGAGAGCAATTACAATGGCTGCCAAAGATCCTGATATGAATGCGAAATTGCGTACGGCTATCCAAAACGCAAAAGCCCAAAACATGCCCAAAGATAACATCGATGCGGCTATTAAACGGGCAGCAGGAAAAGACGCATCAGATTATACTGAAGTTAACTACGAAGGCAAAGGGCCTCACGGGGTGTTGGTTTTTGTTGAGTGTGCGACCGATAACACAACTCGTACAGTTGCAAACGTTAAATCGTATTTCAATAAGTCGGGCGGTAGTCTGGTGCCAACAGGTTCATTAGAATTCATGTTTTCGCGTAAGGCTGTTTTTGAATTCGAAAAAACAGATGGTATTGATGTGGAAGAACTTGAATTCGAATTGATTGATGCCGGATTGGAAGAAATTGAAGAAGAAGAAGGAATGGTGTACGTAACTGGTGATTACACGAGTTTTGGATCACTTTCGAAAGCGCTGGAAGACAAAGGAATTGACTTAAAAAAGGCGGTTCTGAAACGGATTCCAACAACTCCGGTTGAATTCACTGACGAACAATTGGAAGACATCGAAAAATTGCTGGATAAAATTGAGGAAGACGATGATGTTCAGCACGTTTTCACGAATATTGCTTAATAGTAAGCTAAAAAAGTAAGGTTCAGTGTTGCTCTAAGTGAGTCGACGCTAATCAATATAAAACCTGCGAGTCAAACAAATTACTGTTTGGCTCGCAGGTTATTTTTTGTCGGCCATAAATAGTGGTTTCGTTGCATCTGTATTTATGATTGCTTAAATTGTATAGAGGCGAGACAGTCTTTTGATTCTGCCTAAACATTGAGATTTTATGAATTCAACATTCCGCTTTTTGATCGTGTTTGCAATGGTGGTTTTGGGGATTGCGAATATGGATGCAGAGGGCCAATCCAAGGACGACGCTTTTGAGTACCGAAAGGTCTATCGGAATGTGGATAAGATCCGTGTCCAAATTGAGCGTACGCTGAGTGAGTTAGCTGCTTCAAAGTCGATGGATTTTGACGGGCAGTCGATGTTTTTTGAAGAAGCGCTGGCTGAATTCTATAAAAGTAGAAATTATGCGCCTGCGTGGGGCGATTTCACTACATTTCTTGACGCTCTTTATGCGCTTGAAAGATCTTGGGAAGATGGTTTGAATCCGAAAGACTACCATGTTGAATATATTCGAAGTATGCTTCGTCACATAAGCGAAAAGTTGGATGCTAATATGGTCGATTACGAATCTGTTGCACGCTTTGATATTCTTGTGACAGATGCAGTATTGTTGTATGCCTGGCATTTGCTCAAAGGAAAAGTAGACTCCGAATCATTAGAGCCCAATTGGAATTATGATTTTCGTGAAAGCGACGATGATTTTCCTGAAAAGCTACAGCACGCGATTGCGCAGAATAAAGTTTCTGAAACTTTGTATGATCGGAGACCTGAAATTTCAGTTTATAAGGCGTATCGTGATTTGCTGGTACGATATCGGACTTTGAAGTTGGAGGGAGTAAGCTGGAAAAGTATCGACGGAAGTGAGTGGATAAAACAAGGTGCGCGCGATTTGCGCGTTCCCTTAATCCGGGCTCGTTTATATAAGACAGGTGAGTTATCCGGAAAATCCAATATGGATAGTTTGGTGTATGATGATCAGCTGGTCGGAGATATTGAGAACTTTCAGAGGGCAAATGGGTTGGGGGCAGATGGTGTTATCGGTACTGAGACTCTTAATGCTCTGAACGAGTCCCTTGATTCCAGAATTGGGAAGTTAAGGGTGAACATGGAACGGCTGAGATGGGTTATCGACCATTTGAGTGATCGCTACATTTTGGTTAATATTCCAGCTTTTAAAGCATATTATATGGAGAATAATAAGCTGCGATTTGTGACCAACGTTATTATTGGACAGGTATATACCAGAACTCCTGTATTTAAGTCCCGGTTGAGTTACATTGAATTTAACCCGACTTGGACTGTCCCGTCTTCCATCATCCGAAGCAGTATTATTCCGGATTTGAAGAAAGACCCGGAATATCTGGGGAAAAACCATTACGTGCTACTGGATCGAGCAGGAAATAAAGTGGATCAATCGAAAATAGATTTTAGCACTATTAGTCGTTCAAATTTCCCCTATATTGTTCGGCAAAGGCCTGGTAATTGGAATGCGCTGGGGGTTGTCAAGTTTATTTTTCCTAATAAGTATTCTGTGTTTATGCATGACACCCCATCAAAACAATTGTTTGAGCGTTCGCAACGCACTTTCAGCCATGGTTGTATTCGGATTCAGAATCCGTTGGTAATGGCTGAGATCCTGCTCGAAGGAACCGATTATGATAAGACTCGAATCGACGAAGTTCTTAAATCCGGTAAAACAATCCGCGTTAAGCCGGTTAATGATATTGATGTAATGTTACTCTACTGGTCGGTTGGCTACGACGAGGATCAAAAGCTCACTTTTTATAAGGATATCTATAATCGCGATGGAAAAGTGTTGGAGCAATTGGACACTGAAAGTCAAAGTCGTTTAATACGAAATACACCTTAAGTAAAGGTGTTCCGGATCCCGAATCGCGAATGCAATAGAATTGTAATTTTTAGTTGAACAGGGGAATAATCCCTAGGCTCCTACGTGCTCGACGAGTTTGTGTGAATATAAAGGCAGGTCCCGTTTTTTATGCAATCGATGATGGCTTTATTCAGTTTTGTCGGTAAGGCCGGACAGCCCCAACTTCTTCCCAAACGCCCGGTGTTATTGATAAAGTTTTCCGAAACATAGTTGGCGGCGTGCACAACAATAGCGCGTTGGCGTGCGTGATCGTTTATCCCTTTTTGCAGTCCGTCCAGTCGAAGAGAATAACCGTGTTTGCCTTGGTATGTTTCGGCTGTAGAATAAAATCCGGGACTGCTTTTTAACGACTGAACTTCGTTTGAAAACGACGTTGCGTAATCCATCCCCGAATTTTTTCCATGGGCGACTAGACTTTCGAATAACAGTTTATTCTTGTTTAAGTCGATTACGAATAGTCGCTTTTCTGTCGAAGGTCGGCTATAATCGATGATGGTGATGATGTTATTGTTGGAAAAACTAAACTTGTGTTGTCCCTCAATTGCCTCATTTAATGCACTGTAACGCACATACAAGCTGTCTGCGTTTGTTGCAGCTACAACTTCATCTCCCGAATTCTTATGAAATGGACGGAACACGAATACTGCAGTTAGGACAATAAAAGTTAAAAAGGAGAAAAAGACTCTTCTTCGCATAAGCATAAATGAATGACGCAAAACTAGTAATTTGTGATTAATCTGCAGTGTTATAATATCTTAAAAAGTTTAAATATCGACGTAAATGTTGAAAAACATAGGTGTCGTGGGCGAGATCTGCCCTCCGAAGAGTGTTTCCTATTTCAAATTGCCGTAGAAATTGGCCTTTATTGCTTTTGTCGAAGATTGATAATAGAACTATCCGCAGAAATTAATCAGTGACGAAAACAGTAGAATGATTCCTATGGTAGCTGCGACCAGTACTGTTGTTAGTCGTTTGCCGATGAAACGGGAAAGCATGATAATTGAGGTTGTGCAAACAGCCGTTGAACTTAACGAAAAGGCTAATGCATCTCCAAGTCCGAGATCGGTATATTGAAGGATTGGG